>JAKSUM010000047.1 GCA_024409025.1 bacterium
AATCGCAAATCTCGGGAAAAATCCTTTTACAGTAAAAAAGGGCGACAGAATAGCACAGGCAGTAATAGCAAGATCATACAGGGCTGAATTTGAGGAGACGCAATCGCTCTCAACAAGCATAAGAGCATCCAGAGGATTCGGAAGCACAGGAATCTGACAAAAAACAGGGAAAAGGAGTCTTTTCAAAGAATATCTGCATTTTGCAAATATATTAGACATGGGTCGCCATTAATGAAATCAAATTCAAAAAACAATAAATTTAATTGGAAGAGGCTTCTCGCAGTACTGTTCATATCCCTGTTCGCAGGAGCCGCCGTATTTGTGGCGGCAGGAGCATATATATACAGCATAACTCCGCAAGGCAAGACATCCGGACTGTATGACAGCATCAAATTTATAATGAAGCCTGGAGAGACCGCCTTTAAAGGCAAGAAAACACTGAACATACTCTGTGTAGGACTCGATCACAACTATACGGATCAGGGAATACTTTATACAAAAGGCGCAAGAACAGACACGATATTCGTAATATCAATAGACAGCGAGGCAAAGCATATAAACATGCTATCCGTTCCAAGAGACACATGGATAGAAATCCCAGGATACGGATACAGCAAAATAAACAGTGCCTATTCCATAGGCGGCATGGACCTTGCGAAAAAGACAATATCAAAATTTCTCGGAATAAGCCTTGACAATTACATAATAATAAGAATAAAGGCAGCAAATGAAATTGTAGACGCATTGGGCGGTCTTGAAATAGATGTCCCCAAAGATATGAATTATGACGATAACTGGGGAAACCTGCATATACATCTGAAGCAAGGCGTGCAAAAACTAAATGGAGCTGAAGCTGCAGGATTTGCCAGATTCAGGCATGACGAGGAAGGCGACTGGGGAAGAATGAAAAGGCAGCAGCAGGTAATAAATGCCCTTCTCAAAGAACTGAAAAAGCCTGAAAACCTGCTTAAAATAGACAAGCTCATAAAGATAGCCCATGACAACATAGAGACAGACATGGATCCGGCAGAAATGCTTGACATATGCAGGCTGTACAAGGATTTTGACAGAAATGCCATGAGGACAGGAATAGTAAGAGGCTCTGACGCCATGTCTGATGACGGTCAGGCAATAATCATTCCGGACAATCAGGAAAAAATCAAGCTCGTAAAGAGCCTTCTGCTTCGCGATGAATCGATGGAAAACACCTGCAGGCTTTCAATACTAAATGGAAGCAGGACAGAAGGTCTGGCATCAGAACTTGCCATGTTCTTTGAGGATAAGGGCTATACGGTAGATAACATAGCCGATGCAGACAGCTATGACTATGAGGATTCCGTAATAATACCGCATACTCAGAATGCACAATCAGCCAAGCAGCTTGCAAACGTGCTGGGCTATGTTACAATGAAGCCAAAGGAAGAAGCGGCAGGACAGGAAGAATACACCATAATAATAGGGAACAAATGGCTTAAATGGAAAGAAGAGCATCCTGAAATATTTAAAACAGAGCCGGAGCATTATGAACCGGCCCAGACATATCCCGGAGTAAGCAGCTATCCTTATGAAGAGCCTAAAGCAAACCATGGATATTCATACGACGATCCCCCTCAGGATACAGTCAGACAGAATGAAATTCAGGAGCAGCCGGCAGCCCAGCAGCCAGATCCAGCACCCGCAGGTCAGGAAAAAGAGCCTGAGAGGGTTTCCGAAACGCCTAAAATAAATACAGTGGAAATCCCTCATGAGGAATCAACCCCTGCTCCGGCAATAACACCTCCTCCGCCTCCAGAGCCTGAGATTCAGGAAGCTCCACCAACAGAAGTCCCAACTCCTCAGCCAGATCCTCCCTCAGAGCCGGTGCCTCTGAATGAAGGAATGGAGGTCTCTGAATAATGCTTCCATCAAGAGACAATACCGGCTGGGGAAAAGGCACATACAGCGAAAAATCATATATAAGGCAGAGAGCATCCGAATATGAACGTCTTGTAAAAGAAGGCTCATTCATAGCATCAATGATTTCAGATTCCTATGAAAAGACGGCAATAGATCTTGGCTGCGGAATAGGCGGCCATATATGCGGTCTCGCAGAAAACGGTTTCAGGGCAATAGGAATAGATATAAACGAGCAGATACTGAAGGAGGCAAGAGAAAGAATTGTCTTAAGGAATTTATCTGCAGGGTTCATATGCTCAGATTTTTATTCATCCAGTCCCGAAGGGCAATTTGACTGCGCAATGATGCTCGGGGGTACATTCGGACTTGGAGACGACAGGGAAAACTTCAATCTTATAAGTTCAATTTCGGAAATCATTCCGGCAGGAGGCAGAATAGTAATAGGCTCGGATAACAGAGAATATATAGTGGCTTCTGCAGAATACAGCCGAGGCGGGCAGAAAAAGTGGATAAAAGAGGACAGATACTATATATGCGAAGAAAGCATGTTTGATCTCCTTTCCGGAAGATATAACAGGAGAACAGAAAGAATGGATCTGTCGGACGGCTCAAAAACCGTATCAGACTGGACATCAGTCAGGCTTTACGCCCTTTCGGAATTCCGGCAGATTGCAGCAGCGGCAGGCTTTGAAATAGAACATGTTTTCGGAAGTCTTCTAGGACATGAATATTCCGCATCATCAAAAGAAATGATTGTATTTGCAAAAAGGATAATCTGAATCAGACATAGAAGATTAAAAGCGTGATTTCTCTAACAAGGATCCAATAAGAGAAAGAGAGGGATTTAGCTATGCAGATTACAGTAAAAGGCAAAAACATCGAAGTCACGGATTCTCTCAGAGAGTATGCCGAAAAAAGACTTGAAAAGCTGACTAAGTATTCGGATGCAATCATTTCTGCAGACGTGACATTCAGCACGGAAAAGAGCAGGCATATAGCTGAAATCAATGTCCATACGACAGGATCGGTTTTCAGAGGCGAAGAGACAACTACAGAGATGTATGCGTCAATTGACAGCGCAGTCGAAAAAATCGAAAAGCAGCTCAAGAAGCAGAAAGAAAAACTGACCAGAAAGCCTGGCAAATCCCTTGACGCAGAGACAGCAGAACCGGTAGAGGAAACAAAGCCTCTTGCAGACATAGGACTTGACGCAGAAGTAACCGTAACAGTCCGCTCAAACGAAAAGCCCATCGGAATAAAGGACGCTATAACCGAGATGGAGTCAAAAGGATATTCATTCTTCGCTTTCATAAACGCAGAAAACGAGAGAGTTAATGTCGTCCATAAAACCCAGAAGGGCTACAACCTGATAGATATAACTGACTAAACAGAACAAAAAGCCTGAAGCTTTAGCTTCAGGCTTTTTTTATTCGTGCTATAGACATAATTTTTTCAAACAGCCTTTTTTCAATATAAAGCCATAAGAAATATGATACGGCATAAGTCCCTGCCGCCATAAATACAAACGCCGTCCAAAAGACAACAGGATTTGAAAACTTTAAAAGCTTGAATACCGCAGTCGAAAAATACTCTGCAAGAGGAGCGGAATAAGTGCTACGATATACGGAATAACTTATGCTGCCCATAAGAGCAAGCAATTTTGGAAGCCTTATGCCTTCCAAAGCCTTATAAAAACATAAGAACAGGACAAAGGAAGGAAGACAGACGGCAAAAGCCCTTTCTGTTGTCACTGAGAGCAAAATTTCAGAATACAGCACGGAAAACAGAACCAGAGACGATATTGAGAAGAAGACTCTCACTGATACGGCAGCAGGTCTTGATGCAGAAGGCCTGATCAGGCAATATGCGGCTATTCCAAGAACAAAGTCCAAAATAACGGAATCAAACCAGTAGGCCGCATAAAAATTGCCTTTCAAAACAGTCCTTGCCATTATAAAACCGGCAATGCATGCAAATGCTGAAATAATGCCCCTATACCTGCCGGAACACAGTAATGCCACGGAAAAAATCAGGCTGAAAAAAATCTCATAATTAACAGTCCATCCGACACAGACAACAGGAAATCTTACCGTCCCCTCATGTTCTATCGGCAGAAAGCAAATCGATTTCAGCAGGCTTTCACTGTCAGCAACGCTCATTACCGAAAGAGAAGGCTTCCAAAGCAGTATAAAAAAGGTAAATACTGTCATAATCCAATAAGGAGGACCTATTCGCATTAGCCTTCGACACAGCGAAAATCCTGTGGATTTTTCAGTGGACATCATCATAAAGAATGCGCTTATTATAAAAAACATATCGACATAAAACGGAACAGACGACTTTATTATGCCTGAATGAAGCAGTATAACCGAGAAAGCGCATATAATTCTCATAAGCTGTATTGAATCAATCAGCTTTTTTTCATTTTTTTGTCCTTCTGCCATTATCAACAACCTTATAAACCCTATAGTTGAGAGCTCCGGGAACAAGACACTGGACAATAACATCCGGAGATGTCTTAATCATCATGTCAGGCGCGCTTGCCCCAACTATGACATAGTCAGGACTTATATTCAGCATAATCGGATCAGCAACGGAGGAAGCCGTATCAAGAAGGCGCCATTTAGAGGATTTGGCTTTTTCAGGATCCTGTTCTGCCGCCCATTGGACAGATATAAGCGGAATCTTTGCATCACCAAAGTAATAATTGCCACATGCGGATCTGTACATCTCTTCAGAAGTAAACCAGTATTTCTGCTTGGAATACGTCTCAAAAACCTTTTCAGAAGCAGCAAAGCCGCTGATGACAAGAGCCTTCGAATTTCCAATAAGGCTATTTATCTGCAATACCTGCGCTCTCAATATATCAGCATCCTTTGAAATCGTATCGCATCCGGATTTAAAGCACAAGACATTGTTTATTAAGCATACCATAACAAAAAACGAGCATACGCATATCTTAAAATCCCTTATCCTGTCTTTAAAAATCAGGAACGACATAAAAACCATAAAAGCGAGAACAAAAATCTTTAAAAGATCAAAGACGCTGGCCTTCATCTTAAAAAATATCGGGTTAACGGATATGAACGGAGCAGACAAAGACTCTCTGAGATATGCAATATCCATAAATGCGGTATAGTTTCCTTCCGGAAATCTTACTATCCCCCACTGCATGAAGACGCAAAATACTATAGATGCTATTTTAGCGGCCTTGGAAAGTCCTGATTCCGGAACAGCAAAAAAAATCATACAGAACGGCATTATAAAATGGAACAGATACCTTATATGCGGAGTCATTGCGGAGGCAGGATAATCCTCATACATTGAAACTATGAATATGACGGCTCCAATGGCAGATACAAAGCACAGGCATACTGCGACAAAAAACTCCTGCAGCCTTTTAGGCATATTTTTAAATGAAGCTGCGGGAAAGGCAATAAAATAAATGCCGCATGCAAGCGACGCAAAAGCCATAAAATACAGAAAATATCTAAGCATAGCCCATATCCTGCCCGTATCAAGCAGATACGAGAAATTAACCAGATATGCGGCAGAAGTCCTGTTCAGCAAAACAAGCAGAATTACAAGAGCGCCTACTCCTATCGCTGAAACAGCAACAGCCCTTTTCCTGCTTCCGGCTCCGCCATCAAAAAACATGCATACAACAACGAATATTGCAGCTCCGAGAAGAAGAGCGGCAGCAACAGCCTTAACAAAAAAAGCCGCTATGCCCGCAATAGCCAGACATGCCAGCCATTTGCCGCTCCTGCCTTCTTCCAAATACATCCAAAGACAGAAAAAGAACCACATGCAGACTGGATAAAGAAGCACTTCTGCAAAGACAGAGCTGACAAACGCCAAATCCGGCAGCATCAGCGAAAACGCCGCCATAAGAAATGCCCTCTCCGGAATTATACGCCTTGCAAGAAAATATGCAGGGAAGACTGCGCTGTTCATAATCACGCTGTTTATAAGCTTAAGACATGAAAATGAAAGCTGCGCATCGGGAATAAGATTTGCGGGAGCAATGGCAAGGGGATATAAAATATGCATAAAGTGATACGGGATATTCCTCACCGCAATCTGACAGCCGGAAGCAATGCATTTAGAAGCTTCCAAAAGTATAATTTCATCAGTAAAAAGAAATATATGGCTCTGAAACCATGAAAGGTAAAACCTGACTGCAGTTCCGAGCACAAAAAGAAGAAACACCGGATAAACAGGATGTTCCATCAGCTCCTTCAAAAACAGCCGGCATGGCGATGAGCCATGTTTTTTCTCTGGCTTAACGGCATTCTGTTTTTTTTTCATCAAAAACTCCAATAAAAAATATTCTTCACCGGAAATAACAGAGCAAACCTGCGGACATGCAAAAAGGATAAAGGCGGAAATATAAAGAAAATCAGAAATAAAAGACATAAAAAGAGCCATAAGAAGGACTTTAAGGTGAGCAAGATACAGAAAATATTCGAAATAAAATCGCTGAATGCGGACAAATCAAAGCTCAGCGTAAAGACAGTTAACGGAACGCTGTACATACAGTGGGATTCAATAACACATGCATATATTTTTAATCTGAAAGGGTACAGCAGCGTTCTCAAGCCCGCATTTGCAATGAACATAAAAGAGAGCTCCGGAAGCTCATACCTGCTTATACTTCCTGCAGAAAAGACAGGCTCCATCAAAATGGTTATAGACGGAAAGATAATCATGAAGATGCTTATGTCAAAAATATCACTGGATCAGACTATAGATCCGATATTTACGGAAGTGGTTACAAAGCTGACAGACCATTTTACATGGACATATATAGACGCGCCTCTTAAAAACTTCATATCATCAGGGAACATAAACTTTCCGCTATGCGAAAACGAGCAGCAGATTTCAGAATACTGCGGCAGGCTTGAAGAGGGACTCGCATCAGGAGGAGAAGAAAGCCTAAAGGAATCATTGAAGGAAATACATTCACAGTCATCGCCTGTAACGTCAAGAGAAAAGCTGACGATTGGTTCTGAAATTGACGGAATATATACTGTAAAGAAAATACTCTCAGGCGGCATGGGCGTAGTATATGTCATTGACGACAAGGAAAGAAATAAAACCTACGCGCTAAAAACCTTCAAAGACGAATTCATATATGACGTGGCTGTCTGTAATCAGTTTATCAAAGAAGCCGAAATATGGACAAAGGTAGGAAAGCATAAAAACATTGTACAAGCAGAGAGGGTAATGCTAAGAGAAGGTCAGCCGTATATATTTCTTGAGTTCATAGACGGCAAGGAGCTTGAGGAAATAATACATACCGAAGGCCACATAAGCGCCAAGGACGCAATAAACTATTCAATGCAGCTCTGCAGCGGCATGAGCTACGCATGGAATCTCCTCGGACTTATACACAGGGATCTGAAGCCGGCAAACTGCTTTATAACAAAAGACGGAACGCTCAAAATATCCGACTTCGGACTCGGAACAGTCTCCATGTCCAAGGACAGCTCCAGCGGGGACGAGATGGGAAGCGCTATAGTCGGAACCTTCCCATATATGGCGCCTGAATTGTTCATGGGCGGAAACATGGCATCCACTCAGACTGATATATACGCATTCGGCATAATATTAAGCGAAATGCTTACAGGAGTAAACCCGTTCTATGACGAGGATCCTTCAGAAATCATTGACAGGCATATGAATCTCGAGTCATCACTGTTCGATAACATAACAGATGAGGTAACTCCCGAACTTGACTTTATATACAAAAAATGTATAGCCAAGGATCCTGCTGAAAGATACTCAACATTTGAAGAGATATATGAAGATCTTGCCCCTCTTTATGAGGAAGCCACCGGAGCAGAATTCAAAGCCACATATCATGAAACATTTTCCGAAGAGGACTATATAAAAAGAGGCCTTTCTCTTGCAAATCTCAGACAGTATGCGGAAGCGCTAAAGGTATTTGATGAAGCAATCAAGATAAACCCAAGAACCCCTGCCCTTCTGCACAAAGGAAAGACACTTGCCGCTGCAGGTAAATACAGCGAGGCAATCGAGGCTCTTGACGCATTTATAGAGCAGCACAAGTCATACTGGAGAGCATGGCTTTACAAAGCGGACGCATATACAAGCTCAAAACAATACCAGTATGCGGAAGAATGCCTTATGAAAGCCGAAGAGATGAATTCAGGCAACCCTGAAATACTGGCAGCCAAGGGCAGGCTCAAATCGGAATTAGGCGAAATAGGCGAAGCAA
>JAKSUM010000048.1 GCA_024409025.1 bacterium
CATGCAGTGTTCTCGGTATCACATCTCTTCAGATGGGAGTTTTTGGGGGAATTCTTGCAGGACTTGGAACAGCCTGGCTTCATAACAGGTTCTATAAGATTGAGCTTCCTCAGATGTTCTCTTTTTTTGGAGGCACGAGATTTGTCCCCATTATATCCTCTATATCATTTCTTGCCGTAGGAATTGTAATGTTTTATGTATGGCCTGTCATACAGTCAGGAATACATGCCTTAGGAGGCCTTGTCCTTAATTCAGGATATGCGGGGACCTTCATATATGGTGTCATAGAGAGGGCTCTTATTCCGTTCGGTCTCCATCATGTTTTCTATCTTCCATTCTGGCAGACTGGAGTCGGGGGCGTAATGGTTATTGACGGCGAGGTGGTAAAGGGCGCCCAGAACATATTTTTCCAGCATCTGGCATCTCCCTCGACTGTCAGGTTTGATGTCAATTCGACAAGATTTATGACAGGAAAATTCCCTTTTATGATGTTCGGACTCCCTGGTGCGGCGCTTGCCATGTATGTATGCGCTAAGGAGGAAAATAAGAAGGTTGTAGGAGGACTTCTCTTCTCTGCCGCGCTTACTTCTTTTGTTACGGGAATAACAGAGCCCATAGAATTCACATTCCTTTTTGTCGCTCCTGTTCTTTATGTTATTCACTGCATTCTTGCAGGCCTTTCATTTATGCTTATGCATATATTTGAGGTATGTGTCGGAATGACGTTTTCCGGTGGGTTTATTGATTTCCTGCTTTTTGGCATCATGCAGGGGCATGATAAGACAAACTGGATGGGAATGCTTCCGGTAGGACTTGCTTATTTTGCCGTATATTTCTTCCTTTTCAGATTCCTTATAAATAAAATGGGATTAAAGACGCCCGGAAGAGAAGATGAGGGCGAAGAGGTAAGGCTTTACGGCAAGGCGGATATAGAGACAAAAAATAATGAAAAAGCTTTCGATATATCGGATTCGAGGTCTAGGAACATCCTTAAAGGCCTTGGCGGAAAAAGCAATATTGAGTATTTGGACAGCTGCGCGACAAGACTGAGGGTAACCGTCTTGGATTCATCCAAGGCTGACAAGGAGCTTCTTAAAAGGACAGGCGCGTCCGGAGTCATTATAAACGGCAAAGGTGTTCAGGTAATATACGGGCCTGAGGTCACTGTTATAAAGTCAAAGCTTGAGGAGTATATGGAGGGCCTGTCCGATTCGGATTCTGAGGAAGAGCCTGAGCATAATGAAGAGACTGATGAAAAGCCTGCTACCCCGTCAGATTCCGTAAAGGATGCCGGTGAGGATACTGTATTTATGCCTTTAAATGGCGAGATTATTCCTCTTGAAAAGGTGAGCGATGAAGCCTTCTCTCAGGGGATGATGGGAAAGGGATTTGCCGTTATTCCTTCGGAAGGAAAGGTTTTTGCTCCGTTTGACGGAACTGCTGAGACGGTTTTTGAGACAAAGCATGCTTACGGCCTTGTTTCGGAAAAAGGGCTGGAGCTCCTTATCCATATCGGGATAGACACTGTTAAGCTTGAAGGAAAGCATTTTGACGCTAAAATCAAGGATGGGGATAAGATTAGGAAGGGCGATTTGATTGCCGAATTTGATATTGACGAGATAAGAAAGGCAGGTTTCAGCCTTGAAACTCCTGTAATCGTGACTAACGGCTTGGAGGATGCTGAGCCTGAGATTATGAAGACGGGAGTGGCTGAAGCTAAAGAGCCGGTTATGAGGGCCGGATTTTGAGGTAGCAGGATATGATGAAAAGCAATGCAAAAAAGCTGGCAGACATAATCAGACAGTCTGAGAGGATGGTTATTTTTACCGGAGCAGGCGTATCCACAGAGAGCGGAATATCCGATTTCAGATCGAAAGGCGGGGTTTTTGAGCAGATTAGGAACAGATACGGTCTTTCTCCTGAGGAGATGCTCAGCATAGATTTTTTCCATGCTGACACCAAACTTTTTTATAAGATATACAGAGCCACGTTTTTGGGAAGCAATCCAAAGCCCAATGCCGCCCACAGGGCTTTTGCGGATCTTGAAAGACGTGGAATCGCAAGGGCTGTCGTCACTCAGAATATAGACGATCTTCACCAGAGGGCAGGATCTAAGAAGGTTCTTGAGCTTCATGGAAACATGTTCAGGAATATATGCTCTTCATGCGGAAAAGGTTTCGGTCTTGAGTATGTTGCCGATCCTTCGATGCCTGTCCCTAAATGTGATGACTGCGGAGGAGTCGTAAGGCCTGACGTTGTGCTTTACGGGGAATCTCTGGATCCTGACGTCATGTCTGAGTCGGCAAGGGTTATTTCTGAGGCAGACACTCTTATTGTTGCCGGAACAAGCCTTAGGGTATATCCGGCAGCCGGCTTCATCAATTATTTTGAGGGCAGGAGTCTTGTTCTTATTAACAGGGACGCAACTCCCTTTGACAGCTCCGCAAGCTTTGTTGTAAGGGATAATGTTGGAGGGATAATGGAAGAGGCAATGAAATTGCTTTAGCGTTTTGCTAAAAAGGAGCCTGGAGAATCAATCTTCAGACTCCTTTTTTTATCCGTTGTCGGGAAATTCCCGATGCATATTATTAAAAGAGGGGAATGAAAAGATAAAAAGCCAAGCGGCGTTTGAGCGTTGATTATTTCCCCTTTTTGTTATATAATTATAAGTTAGAAAAATAACATTCTATAAGGGGTTTTTATGGAGAGCAACGACATAAAGGAAATTGGAAAGCAGATTGAAAAAGAATATCCGGTAATTAAGCAGATCCAGAATGAGGCTTCAAAGGTTATAGTAGGACAGACCGATATAATCGAAAAATTCATTATAGGCCTTATTGCAGGAGGACATGTACTGATTGAGGGTGTTCCGGGACTTGCTAAGACCCTTACTATCAAAACCCTTTCCGATATAATACAGACTAAGTTCAAAAGAATACAGTTTACTCCTGACATGCTCCCTGCTGATATCATAGGAACAACCATATATAATCCGCAGAAGCACGAGTTTACGACAAAAAAAGGCCCTGTTTTTGCCAACCTTATACTTGCTGACGAAATCAACAGAGCTCCTGCAAAGGTGCAGAGCGCCCTTCTTGAAGCTATGGAAGAGCATCAGGTTACCATTGGTGATGAGACATATCTTCTTGAAGAGCCGTTTATGGTTATGGCGACTCAGAACCCACTTGAGCAGGAGGGTACATATCCGCTTCCTGAAGCCCAGATTGACAGGTTTATGATGAAGCTTAAAATCGGATATCCTTCAAAGGATGACGAATTGAAGATTATGGAGAGAATGACAGCCGGAGAAAAGCCTTCAGTATCGTCAGTGATAGCTCCTGAGGACATAATGAGAATAAGAAAGCTTCTCCCTTCTGTTTATATGGACGCTAAGATTGGAAAATATATAGTAGATCTTATTTTTGCCACCCGTGAGCCTGAAAAATACGATTTAAAGGATATTAAGGATTTTATAGGATGCGGGGCTTCTCCCAGAGCCACTCTTGCACTTGCGTCTGCCGCCAGGGCCGAGGCGTTTATTGCGGGAAGGGCATTTGTCACTCCTGATGACGTGAAGGCGGTTGCATATGACGTCCTTCGTCACAGGATAATCCTGACTTATGAGGCCGAAGCTGAGGAAATCGATTCTGACGGAATCATAAAGGAGCTTCTTGCCGCCGTGGACGTGCCGTAAGCTCCGACATTTTCTGGGGGGATTGAATGGATAAAAGTTCCATTTTTAAGAAAATCAAGAAGATAGAGATAACCACAAGAAGAGCCGTTGAGGATTATTTTTCAGGAAAGTATCAGAGCGTGTTCAAAGGGACAGGCATGAATTTTTCCGATGTAAGGGAATATTATCCGGGCGATGACGTCAGGAGAATTGACTGGAATGTGACATCCCGTCTTGGCAAGCCCTATGTCAAGGAATTCATTGAAGAGAGGGAAAGGACCATAATGATAGCCGTAGACGTCTCGGCATCAGGCGATTTCGGTTCTTCGGGAAAATCCAAGACGGAGCTTGCATGCGAGATTGCTTCTGTAGTTGCCTTCTCTGCTCTCAAAAACAGGGATAAGGTCGGTCTTGTCATGTTCAGCGATCGCATAGAAAAATATCTGCCTCCTGGCAAGAGCAGCCAGCATGTGATGAGGATAATAAGGGAAATATTATGCTTTGAGAGGCAGAATAACGGTACCGACATTGAAGGTGCGCTTAAGTTTATAAATGATGTCAGAAAGAAAAGGTCGGTTGTTTTTCTTATTTCCGATTTTATAGGCGAAAATTATGAAAAGTCATTAAGGGCTGTGAACAGGAAGCATGATCTTATTGCCGTCGGAATCAGGGATTCCCTTGAGGACGCGCTTCCTGATGCCGGCTTCGTCGAAATAGAGGACAGCGAGTCAGGCGAGATATTCATAGCTGATACCGGAAATATTGAATTCAGAAGAAAATACGAGCTTTTCATGGCTGAAAGGGATGAGGCCATGAGGCTTTCCTTTGGAAGGGCCAAGGTTGACTTTGTCAGCCTCAATACGTCGGAATCGTATGTAAAGCCGTTATACGCGTTTTTCAAGATGAGGGAGAGGAGGCGGACAAGATGACTAAGGCTTTTGCGATGGCGCTTGCTTCGTTTATTCTTTTCCTGTCATGCGCCCTCCCTTGTTTTTCCGCAGAGAGGAAGGCGGTTCTATCATGCTCTCCTGCCTCAGCAGAGATTGGGGATATTGTAAATATCGTTCTTGAGGTTACTCTTCCAGAAGGGGAATCTCCTGATTTTTCTGATGATATTTCCGTAAAGGATCTCGAGATAATAGGAAAGAAGCAGCCTCTGTTTTCCGATAAGGACGGAGTATCTGTGTCCGTTTACCAGTTTGAAGCTCAGGTATGGGATGAAGGCAGAAAGGAGATTGGCCCTCTTGCTGTAAAGCTTCCCTCCGGAGGCGTCCTTATGTCCAATAAGACGACGCTTGACGTGAAGAGCGTTCTCGGTGAGGGAGATACTGATATAAGGGATATAAAAAAGAATGCCGATATAGCCTTTCCACTGTGGTTTTATCTTGCATGCGCCGCCGCTGTTATGGCTGTGATTGCTCTTATATGGTTTGTAGTAAGAATGGCCGCAAAGAAGAGGTCAAGGTTAGCGGAGGAACGGATTCTTACTCCTGAAGAGGAGGCTGAGGAGGCCCTGAAACGCCTTTCGTCCTCAGAGCTCATGGAAGGGGCGAAGATAAAGGAGTATTATTCCGAGCTTTCAGGCATACTTAAAAAATATATAGAGGCAAGATATTCCCTTTCCGCAATGGACAGCACTACTGCCGAGCTTTACAGGCTTTTAAGGGATTCCTCCGGTTCTACGGGACTTAAGGAGCATGCACAGGCTCTTAAACAGCTGCTTGGTCAGTGCGATATGGTTAAGTTCGCATGCTTTGTGCCTGATACCATGAAAGAGGATCTTGATACCGCCAAAGACATATACGGCAAGATAAAATTTGATGACAGCAGCGAGGAATAAGAAAAATGATAGTGATTTCATCTCCATGGATGGCTCTTCTTCTTGCGCTTCCCTGCATTTATCTTTATTTTTCATTTAAAAAAGGGAGCAGAAGAACGTCTGCAATAAAGTTTCCAATGCTTGCAGCTGTAAAGGCATCCGCCAATCTGGAAACGGGCAGAATTTTTCAGGGGCTTTCGCATGTTATGCGTTTTGTCGCTCTCTGCCTCATTGTTCTCGCTCTTATGAGATTTCAGAGCAGAACCCCTCTTCCGGCCTCTGATGCCGGCTCTTTTAACGGTTCTGACATCATAGTATGTCTTGACACGTCTCCGAGCATGCTTGCTCTTGATTTTGGAAGAAACGACAGGCTTACTGTCGCAAAAGAGGTTATTGCAGGATTCATAAAGGAAAGAAAGGATGACAGGATAGGTCTTGTCGTTTTTTCGGGAGCATGCCTTACCCTCTGTCCTCTGACGGTGGATCATGATGCTCTTCTCAGGCTTACGGGCGATATAACCCATGAAATTACAAAGTCTGACGGAACAGCTATCGGTGATGCTATTGCCGTATCTATCAACAGGCTTAAGAACAGTAAGGCAAAAAGCAAGGTAATAATCCTTGTCACGGACGGCAGCAACAATATGGGGCATATCGATCCGAATACTGCGGCAGATATGGCGTCAGAGCTCGGAATAAAGATATATTCAATCGGAGTCGGCAAAGGCGGCAGATCCGTAATACCCTCCAAGGATATGTTCGGAGTCACAAGATATTTCGCTATAGAGGATTCCCTTGACGAGAATTCCCTTACTGAAATAGCTCTCAAGACCGGAGGCGAGTATCAGAGGGCGAGATCTGCAGATTCCCTAAAATCCATATTTGAAAAAATTGACTCCCTTGAGAAGACGGAATTTAAAAAGAAGGCTTCATTTACATATAGGGAGCTTTTCGGATTTTTTCTAATACCGGCTCTGATTATTCTTCTCATAGATATAATTTTTGTAAATACAGCGGCTCGCCGTATACCGTAAACAGCGAGGTGTAATATGCATTTTTCTCATTCTGAATATTGGCCATGGCTTGTTGCCGCTTTTATTGCAGCCGTCTTTTTCTGCGTTTATGGCGCTATGATGAAAAAGAGGCAGATAGCAAAATTTTCATCCTTGGAATTCTTTAAGAGGATTGCTCCGGATTTTAATCCGAGAATGCAGACTGTAAAAACAGCCCTGTTTATTGCCGGATTTCTTCTTGTGTGCATAAGCGCGGCAGGCCCTCAGTGGGGCAAGAAGCCTTCGAGCGACAATCTAAAGGGAACAGAGGTCTTTATAGCCGTTGACTGTTCCCAGAGTATGGCTGCGGAGGATTATAAGCCTTCAAGGCTTGATTTTGCCAAATCAATTCTTGTCAAGATTACCGACAGGCTCGCAGGAAATAAAATCGGGGTAATTGCTTATGCCGGAGAGGCTTTTCTTGAATGTCCTCTTACCACTGACATGGAGGCTGCCAAGCTTTTTATTGATTATGCTGACTATTCCATAATGCCTGTACAGGGTACCGATATTGCAAAGGCTATTGATTTGGCATCGGTTTCCTTCAGCGATAATCCTAATTCGGAAAAAGCCCTTATTCTTCTTACTGATGGGGAAAATTTCGATGGAGATGCTCTTGCGAGCGCAAAAATCGCGCATGCTAAGAATATATCAATATGCGCAATAGGAGTCGGATCTCCTGAAGGAACGGAATTTAAGATAAACGGGGTCACTAAAACTGACAGATCCGGAAATCCTGTAATATCAAAGCTTGATGAAGGCTTTCTTAAAAAGCTTGCGGCAGAGACCGGAGGCATTTATGTGAGGGCAGGGTATGATTCAAAAACGGTTGAATCCGTTGCCGCCGCCGTAAATTCCTTAAAGAAGACGGATCTTGGCATACGCTCTGACGATGTTTACATAAGCAGGTTCCAGTACAGCCTGGCAGTTGCATTCATATTCATATTTCTTTCATTTATTCTTGGCGAAAGGCGGTTCTTGAAAAAATGAAAAAGTCTTTTTCAAATATATGCGCCTTATGCGCCGCAGCGTTTTTCTTATGTTCGGGCAATGCTTTTGCAATGGGCGAGCTTTTTGACGCCTCAAAAGGCAACAGCGAATATAAAAAAGGCAAATTTGAAAATGCGGCGGCTGATTACAGAAAGGCTCTTGAAAAAAAGCCCGGATGGGACGCAGCCTCATTCAATCTTGGAAATTCTCTATTTCGTATGGAAAAGTATGATGATGCCGCTGCTGAGTATGAGAAGGTTTCGAATGACGCTTCTTCAAAATTAGGTTCAGATGCTCTGTATAATATCGGCAATTCCTTTTTCAGAAAAGGCGATTATATGAATGCTGCAGAGTTCTATAAAAAATCGCTTAGAATAAATTGCAAAGATAAGGATGCAAAGCATAATCTTGAGCTTGCCCTGAAAAAGCTGAAGGAACAGCAGGAAAAGGATAAACAGGAGAAGCAGGATCAGCAGAATAAGAATCAGGACAAGGGTCAGGACAAGAATCAGGACAAGAATCAGGATAAGAATCAGGACAAGGGTCA
>JAKSUM010000049.1 GCA_024409025.1 bacterium
GGTTTACGTTTTTCCTGTTCTTGATGATTCTATGATTTCAAGCTACAAGAAGCTTGATCCCAAGAAGCCCGTTGTCGAGTTCCCGATTAACGTGTGGATTGGCTGGCTTCCGATCGTTGCGGCAAACCATGGCTGCAAGCCGAATGAGGAAAGCTATTTCTATAAAAATTACGGCTTCATGGTCAATATAACACTTATTGACGATCCTGTGTCCGCAAGAGATGCTTTTGCTTCAGGCAAGAGCCATGTGCTTTGGGGAACGCTTGACATAATGGCACTTTTCGCGCCTTCTCTTTCTGCGGATGCGAGAACAGCCCCCAAGATTTATCAGATTGTTGACTGGAGCAACGGCGGTGACGGAATTGTTGCCAGAGACAACATAAAGTCCGTTAAAGACCTCAAGGGAAAGACGATAGTTTACGCTCAGAATTCCCCAAGCCAGTACTATGCAAACACAATGCTTCTTAAGGCAGGAGTTCAGCCTGGCGAAGTTAACCATAAGTTCACGGATACGCCTTTCTCTGCTGCTGCTGCTTTCGTTGCTTCCAACGGAAAGAAGGAACAGATTGACGCTGTCGTGTCATGGGCTCCGGACATTTACACTATTCCTGAAAAGGTTCCAGGAACTAAGCTTCTTTCAAGCACTCAGGATGACAACAAGGTTATTGCCGATACTTGGGCTGTAAGGGCAGATTTCGCAAGGGACAATCCGAAGATCGTAAAGGGTCTTGTCGAAGGCATATTTGCAGGAATGGATATGCTTAATGACGCTTCCTATAAGAAGGAAGCCTGCAAGTGGCTTGGCGAGCTTTACGGATACGGCGAAGACGAGATAACCGGAATGATTAACGATGCACATTCGACAAATTTTGCTGAAAACGCTTCGTTTTTCCTTAATGCAGACAATCCTGCAAACTTTGCCAATACTTGGAAAAACATATGTTTCGTATATGGAGAGCTCGGCGTCATTGATGCTCCTATTCCTGTAGAAAAGGTTATGGATGCGTCAGTAATAAAGGAGCTCCAGAAGGAAGGCAAGTTTAAAGGCCATAAGGATACATATAAATAACCTTGATTAAAGAGCCCGGCCAGAAGCTTTTCGGCCGGGCATAAAATTATATATAAAGGAGGCTGAAATATGTCTATGGGACACCGTCCGCAAGGCGGTCTTACTCCTTTTGCCAAGATTCTCATAGCAGGAATAATTATTGCTATTGGATATTTTGCTTGGAATGCGATTGGCAATAAGGCTGGCGGGCCTGCCGGAACCCAGTTTAAAAAGGTAGATATGTCAAAGATGACTGCCGAGGCATCCGATACAAAGGGAATTACTACCGTTCAGGAATACAAATATGTTCCTCAGGAGAAGATCCCGCAGCTCGACAACTCTGTTGTCGCAAGCTATAAAAGGGTTGATCCTGAGAATCCTGTCGTTGAGTTTCCTATCAATGTCTGGATTGGATGGCTGCCTAGTGTTGCAGCAAACCATGGCTACAAGCCGAATGAGGAGAGCTACTTCTATAAAAAATATGGGTTTAAGGTTAACATAACGCTTATTGATGACCCTGTTTCCGCAAGAGACGCTTTTGCTTCGGGAAAGAGCCATGTGCTGTGGGGAACTCTTGACATTATGGCTCTCTTTGCTCCGACTCTTGTTTCTGATGCAAGGACTTCTCCGAGAATTTACCAGATTATAGACTGGAGTAACGGCGGAGACGGAATCGTTGTAAGGGACGACATAAAGTCCATTGCCGATCTTAAAGGCAAAACCATTGTTTATGCGCAGAATTCTGCCAGCCAGTATTTTATAAACAACCTTCTTCTCACATCAGGCATCCAGCCTAATGAGGTTACTCATAAATTTACAGACAGCCCGTTTTCCGCTGCTGCCGCTTTCGTTGCTTCCAACGGAAAGAAGGATCAGATAGATGCCGTAGTCTCATGGGCTCCGGACATCTACACCATCCCCGAGAAGGTTCCCGGAACAAAGCTTCTGGCAAGCACTAAGGATGCCAGCAAGACAATCGCTGACACTTGGGCTGTAAGGGCTGATTTCGCCAGAGATAACCCGAAGATCGTCAAAGGCCTTGTCGAAGGTATATTTGCCGGAATGGACATGCTCAAGGACGGTGCTTATAAAAACCAGGCCTGTAAATGGCTCGGAGATCTGTACGGCTATGATGAAAACGAGATCAAGGGCATGCTTGAAGATGCCCATACGACTAATTTTGCAGAGAACAAGGACTGCTTCCTGAATGCCAATTCTCCGTCTAACTTCGAGAGAACTTGGAAAAACATAAACTTTGTCTACAGAGAGCTCGGCCTCATTGATTCGCCGGTTCCTTTTGACAATGTTATGGATTTCTCCGTAATAAAGGCGCTTCAGGCTGAAGGCAAGTTCAAGGATCACAAGGATGAGTACAAGGCTAAATTTGTACCGTCCTCATTCTCAAAGCTTAAAGCAGAGGCTCCGATCCTCACTCAGACGATCAGAATCAATTTCTATCCTAATTCATGGAATATTCTTGAGCCTCAGCATGACGAGGCAGGCAACAAGATAAAGGACACCTACTATGATCCATCAGCTCTTGCCAGCGTTGAGAAGGCTGCAAGGCTTGCAGGCCAGTTCGATTCCGCAAGAATAGCCATAGTAGGTCACTCTGACAGCTCCAAGAAGGGGCAGGTCAGGGATGAAACAGTTAAGACCCTCTCACTTAATAGGGCTAAGGCGGTTAAGGATATGCTTGTTGAAAAGTATAAATTCGATCCTAATAAATTCGTTGTTGAAGGAATGGGATGGGATGTTCCCTTCGATCCGGCAAATCCTTATGATCAGGCTAAAAACCGTAGGGTTGAGATAACTGTATATCAGCCTGAAGAAGAGTAATAATCCGATTTGAAAATGGCCGCCGCTTTGCGGGATCTCGTCCCGGGGAGTTGCGGCTTTGCTTTTGAAAGGAGTTTTTTATGCAGAAGATGTTTAAGGACTTTTTTGGCATAAGGGATGAGGTGGAAGGTAAGCATGCCCTTATGTTTGCCCTTATTCCTTTGGCCTTGGTTTTTATTCTTTGGTTTATCGTCACATCCGGAGAGCGTTCAAGCAGGATAATGCCTGCTGCTATTCTCCCAAGCCCTATGGATCTCGTAAATGTGATACCAAAGCTTTTCTCTCCTGAGAAGAAGCTTGGCGAGGGCATATTCATGAGCATGCAGAGAATCGTTGTCGGTTTTAGCATAGCTGCTGTTGTTGCAGTGCCATTGGGAATTCTTATGGGTGCTTTTATAAGGATTGAAAAGATGTTTTCGACAGTCCTTCTTGTTGGAGCTTATCTTCCTATTCCTACAATTGTTCCCCTCACCATGGCATGGTGCGGAGTAGGCGAGGAGCAGAAGATATGCTTCCTTGCAATTGCCTCATTCGTATACCTGCTTCCGGCGGTAGTAAATGCTGTTAACGATGTTGACGACATATTTATCAATACGGGATATACTACTGGAGCAACCAAATGGCAGATTGTTACAAAGATAATAATTCCTGTTGCCGCGCCTAAGATTTTCGACGCTCTCAGGATGGGTTTTGGCGTCGGATTTACATGGATTATTATGGCAGAGATGATTGGTGCTGATACTGGCATAGGATATCTTCTGAGGCAGGCGCAGTCGAGAGGCGGAATTGATAATACGCCGATGGTTTTCGCGCTTCTCATACTTATTATACTTATAGCGTTTGTAGTTGATTTTATCTGGAAATTCGCATATAATCAGATTTTCAGATACAAGGAGGGCAAGTAAATGGCGGTAATACAGGATAATCCTTCCATACATGACAAGACAGGCAATGTTCCGATCGTTACGTTTGAGGGCGTCTCCAAGACCTTTTATAAAGGCACTAAAAAGGAATTTACTGCAATAAAGGATGTCTCCTTTGAGGTTGAGGACAGGGAAGACAAAGGACAGTTTATTGCGCTTCTGGGGCCTAGCGGCTGCGGAAAATCAACTGTAATTAATATAATAGCCGGCCTTACTCCACATTTCCCCCATACGACAGGCAAGGTACTGCTTCATGGAAAGCCTCTCGAAGGCCCTGGCAGGGACAGGGGCATGATATTTCAGAAATACAGCTCTTTTCCGCATCTGAATGTTCTTCAAAATGTGGCATTCGGAGTTATGCTTATGAGCCAGAATGACAGGGATGCTCTTCTTGAAAAAAAGAATGCTTCCTATGACGATGTTGCTGAATATGCAATGGAGTGGATTGATGCCGTTAAGCTTAAAGGCAATGAATATAAGTTCCCTCATGAGCTGAGTGGAGGCATGCAGCAGAGAGCGGCTATTGCAAGGACTCTTTCAATGAAGCCGAGGATTATTCTTATGGATGAGCCGTTCAGCGCTCTTGACGAGCCTACAAGGCTGTCCATGCAGGATCTTACGCTTAATCTATGGAGAAAGACTAAGTCAACAGTTTTTCTTGTGACCCACAGCATCTCTGAAGCGGTTTTTCTTGCTGACAGGATATGGATGTTCAGCCCGTCTCCTGGGACAATCAAGCTTGAGGTTGCCGATCTTCCTGAAATGGAAGGCGATGCATTGCTTGAGCAGGAAAAGAGCGTTTTTAAAGAGAATGTATTGATGATTACAGAAGCATTCCAGAAAATTACAAAAGTCAGAGAGCCTTTTTCATGAACAAGATAACAGTTTGGGACAGAGTTAAAGATGCCTTTTGGCTTAAAATATTTGGTCTTCCCTTGAACGCATGTGCCGTTGCAACATTATGCCTTTTCGGCTTCAGCGATCCAAGAATGTGGATTGTTGCGGGAGTCGGAGAGTCTCTGTACCTTTTAGCAATGACAGGATCAGGAATTGTACATAAATCTCTTATGGACAAGGAAGCTCAGAAAAAATTAAAAGAATGGGAACTCAGAAAAAAGAAAATTCTTGATAAGATATCCCCTGTAGGGAGAAAGAGATTTTATCAGCTTGAGACCTTGGGGCAGTCCATCACTTCAATGACTGTAAACGCAAAGAAGGAAGGTCTTCCTGTCGATATGGCAAAGCTTAAAACAGTTTCTCAGCTTCTTTGGCTGGCCCTTAAGCTTCTTGCTTCCAGAGAGATTATGGTGCAGAATATTAAGGGAAATTCAAAAGACGCTCTTGAGATTAAGATTGCGAACCTTAAAAAGAGCAGGGATTCGGAGCAGAACGAAAAGCTTAAAGCTATGTTTGATTCCACTCTCGAAACAATGGAAAAAAGGCTTCGCACCTATGATGACGTCAATGTCAAAATAAAGGAGATCGATCTTAATCTGCTTAGAATAGAAGAGCAGCTTCCCCTTCTGAGAAATGTTGCGGCACTTGAAGTACAGAACGGCAAGAGCAGCGTTACTCAGCAGATTGACAATGCGCAGTCTGCTATTGACGACACTAATGAATGGATGATGTCTGCAAAGGATCTGTTCTCTTCGCTTGATGATGATCTTGCAGAGACGCCTCCTGATGACGTGTTTATCGGAATCAGCGAAAAATTTTAATAATTAAAGAGATAATACCGCAGGCAGTATAGCTTTATATTCAGGCCTGCGGTATTTTTATAAATAATGGAGGTTTTTATGGCAGTCGCAGCTTCGCTTCCCGAATGGGCAAAAAAAATGCAGCAGTTTTTTGTTGCAGGCACTACTTCCCAGTTTATTCTTTATGGTAATGTGTTTGATTATATATCCTCATTCAATGGTGAGGTGAGAGAGTTCGTTTCTCTTAGGAAGTATCTTGAGGATGTCATGTTTGCCCCGTTCGAGGTTGTTATTTTTTATGACAGGGGCAAGGGTATAAGGGTAAGGAAAGGGCAGGATGAATTCCGCAAGTTCCTTTCGGGCTATGACAGCTTTAACAACACCAATTATGCAACCTTCATGGGAGCTCTTCCGAGAGATGCCAAGAGATGCGTGGATTTGATTGACAGGTTCCTCCAGTACTCTCTCCAGAGAATAAGGGTTTCAGAGACGGAAAGGGATGCTGACGGAAGGCTTAAGAGATATTCATGCCCGATAAAGGTTGCCGTTGTCATCGATTATGCCCAGTACGTTGTTCCAAGGGGAGAGCTCACTCAGATGCTTGGAGATTCCGGAGAGGTCCTGATTAAAATAATAGACTGGGCATCGAATCCGGCAATAAGAAACGCAAGCATTGCGACATGTCTTATAACGGAAAATCTTCAGGAGCTTAATTCGCTGTTAGTGCAGAATCCGTATAACTCGAAGATAAAGATTCCTATGCCTGACGAGGCTGAGCTTGCTGATTTCTGCAAGTATCTTTCAGAGAAGATTAAGGATTTCTCTGAATATTGCAGGATTGAGCTTCCGCAGCTTGCTTCAGGGATGCTTGGACTTACAAAAGCCGGTGTAAATTCAATAATATCATTTGCCGTAAGCAATAAAGAGGAACTGTCACGCAGGATTCTTGCCAAAAACAAGAAGGAGTTTATTGAGAAGGAATGCAACGATCTTCTCGAATTTATAGAGGCTCCGTTTAATCTGGACATGGTTGCTGGCCATAAGGCTGCAAAAAAGTGGCTTAAAGATGATGCCGAACTTATAAAAATGGGAAAGACAAGATCTATTCCTATGGGGTATCTGCTTACTGGCGGCATAGGCACTGGTAAGACCTTCCTTGCAAACTGCTGGGCCGGAGAGCTTGGTATTCCGTTTGTTAAATTTAAAAATTTCAGGGACAAGTGGCAAGGAGCAACAGAGGGTAATCTTGAAAAGATATTTAATGTTCTTGATGCTCTTGGACAGGTGATTGTCTTTATTGATGAGGCGGATCAGTCTACAGGAAAACGCGATGGGGGCAGTGGGGATTCCGGAGTATCCGGAAGAGTGTATTCGATGCTTGCCCAGAAAATGAGCGATACGAAGAACAGGGGAAAAATTATATGGATTCTCGCCACTTCAAGACCCGATCTTCTTGAGGTTGACCTTAAGAGACAGGGCAGGCTTGACGTCCATATACCTCTTTTCGCTCCTCAGACGGACGAGGACAGGAACGAGCTTTTCAGGGTTGTGGCTAAGAAGACGGGATCTGAAATACCTGCGGGCAAGCTTCCTAAGATTCCTGAGGATATTGAGCTTGGAGGAAATGAGATGGAGGCTCTTCTTGTAAGGGCACACAGGATTTTCGACCTTCAGAAATCAAAGAAGAGCATCGCTCTGATAGTAAAGGAGCTTCTAAAGGATTTTCGTCCCTCCGCACATACGGCGGCGCTTGAATACATGGATCTTATTGCTGTCAAGGAATGCACTGACTCTGTGTTCCTGCCTGAAAAGTATAAGGACATTTCTCAGGAAGAGCTTGACAGCAGGCTTGAGATATTAAAGCATAGAATGGAAAGGTGATTATCATGGCAGAAAACAATGAAAACTCAGCTGAGCCTAAGAAAAAAGGCGGATTTAGGATTCCGTTTCTTAATTTCGGCAACCTGTTTGCCGGAAAGAAGCAGGAGGAGCCTTCTGAGGCGGAAGTCCGATGAGGAAGAAAAACCTGCTTCCGTGAAGAAGGTTGTGTCTTTTGATATGCTTAAGCGAATAATGAGCAATCAGGACTATAATTATGAAGAAAATGTTGAGCCTGGAAATGAAGTAAAGACCTTTGAAGAGATATTTAAGATAACCAAAATACCTACCAAGGGCCCAAGTATAGACAAGATTGTTGAATATCTTGATTCTGATTTCATCAGAGGTATTCCTGATATGAAATCCAAGAGTGCGGAGATTCTTAAGAAAATCGCCATGGACAATATAAGCAAGCAGGACCTTTTTGATGATGCAATAAGAAAAGACAAGGCTCTGGACACATATGAGGACTTCATTGTCTCACGAATGAAAAAATTCTATAAGAAGACAGTCGAAGAGATGAATGCCCTTAAAAAAGAGCTTGAAGAGAAGAATGCCGCTTATCAGAAGGACTGCATCGGCACCGCAACGGTAAGATATGTCTATCTCGTCTTCCTCAAGCAGGAAGTCCTTTCTAAGGACAGGAACATCTGTAACTGCAGCGCATACTGAGATCAGGTCTTCAAGGCTTC
>JAKSUM010000005.1 GCA_024409025.1 bacterium
CAAGTGCGGAAAGCGCAATAGCTAACAATCAGTCCGATCCCAGAGGATGGATTCTCAAAAGCAGCATACAAATCGAGAGCGGAGACACTCAGGAGGGCATATACAATCTTAGAAAAGTGGCAGAGATCAACAGTGAAGAGCCGGTAATATGGTACAATCTTGCCCTTGCCAACCTTAAGGAAGGAAAGAACGAGCTTGCCTTTACATATATACAGCAGGCATTAAAACTGAGGAACGCATTCTTTGAAGCCGTCTTCCTATATGGGACATATCTTTATGTATCAGGACAGAAGGACAAATACAGCGCATCCATGGCAAAGGCAAAACAGCTGAACCCGAACAAATATGCGCGTTATGCCGGGCTTATACAGAGAAAACACAATATATGGGCGCCTCTCAAGACGATAGACACATCGTCAGAACCATTCTGCATAGTCCCATACAAGGAAGAGCATCAGCCTGCAATATTCAGAATGACGGACTGCACGCCGATATTCTTTGAAGACAGGTCAATCTAATGGTAAATTTTGCGAAAAGTTAAAAATTAATCAATATTTTATTGATATAACAGGTCTTTACATAAGCTTTTTAATCTGATATTATAATTACAGATATTTAATAAGGAGGCATGTTTTATGGCCGGAATAGGAAATGTAGGATCCTTCGGGATGCCCGATTTTCAGTTTAAATCAGCAATGGTGTCAACATCCGGTTTTGCTGCTCAGGGAACAGGAACGGCAAAGCAGTATTCAAGCAATATAGAGGAGCAGCTTCAGCCAAAACAGGATGGAGTCACTTTTTCAGAAAACGCCCTGACGCTCAGCGACGATGCCCAGGAGCTCCAGCAAAACCAGAAGGCAGATCAGGCAGAACAGCAGAAAGAGCTTAAGAAGAACGATCAGGACCAGAATAAAATCGGAAAGGAATACAGCCAGGGCACTGAAGAATTCCAGCCTGATGAATCGTTCGAGAAGAAGCTTCAGCAGATGAGAATGAAGCACAACGCAGGTCATGCCGCCATGGCAACCGGCGCAAAGCCCAAAGAGTCAGAAAAGGCTGAAAACAAGTCAGATTCACATATCAACTCCAAGAATCTGTTCAAGGGAACATCCAAGGCAGAAGAATCCGAAGGAGCCAACCACGGATATGATTTAAAGGAAATGATGGAAGACCTCAATCAGGCAGCTCATCTCGGACTCCTTGAATCTGAAGCAAGAAAATATCAGTCAAAAGAAAGCAATGTCAATATAGGCGGTTTCGGAGGCGGACTCAATAATTCAAATGCCATATCCGGCGATTACTCCGGCAAGGTAAATGCCCAGAAGAGTGCTGAAGAGATCAAGGCAGAGAAGATGATCGCTGAAGACATTGAGAGAATAATTAACAGAACGCCTGAGGAAATTCTTGCAGACGTCCCTGTCCACTTCAAGTCCACTGCTCAGATCATGGTTATGGGTCAGGTTGATGCAGTAGGAGCGCCTAAGGCATCTCTTACAGAGCTCAAATCAGAGCCAAGAGCAGAATCAGCAATGCTTGAGCTTATGCCTGCGGAAAATTTCGGAGAAATTGAAGTCGCCGAGCTTTCAAACGATTCAATGGCAATGCAGCTTGAATTTCCTGAAGAAGTACCAGCTTAATAGCCGGAATTAAGGAAATTAGGCAAACCGCTTACAGAAGCGGGGCATTATTGCAAATTTCAGATAAGATAAAAAAACCGCTGATTTTCAGCGGTTTTTTTCTGCCCTCCTGCATTTTTTAAAGAAAGGATTTAAGAGGGCTGGAAAAGAAAATTCTATTCAGCTGAAAAAGCTTTATCAATCCAAAAAATCAAAGGGGTTTTACAGAATGAATTCCAATCTTCCTTCAGTTTTGCGCATGCTTTGCGCAGACACAGTTCAGAAAGCGAAATCAGGACATCCCGGAATGCCTATAGGAACGGCAGACATAGCTTCAGTTCTCTGGAGCGAGTTCCTGTCATTCAATCCCGCAGATCCAAAATGGATCAACAGGGACAGATTCGTGCTATCCGCAGGACACGGTTCAAGCCTCCTCTACTCGCTTCTCCATCTTTTCGGATATGATGTGTCAATCGAAGATCTCAAAAGCTTCAGGCAGTGGGGAAGCAGGACGGCAGGACATCCAGAATATGGCCATATAGACGGAATAGAATGCACTACAGGTCCGCTCGGTCAGGGAATAGCAATGGCGGCAGGAATGGCTCTCGCATCAAAGATGGCTGCAGAAAGATTCAATACGGAATCATTCAAGGTAATCGATCATAACATATATGCAATAGCTGGAGACGGTTGCCTGATGGAAGGCGTAAGCGCTGAGGCATCCTCAATAGCCGGACATCTCGGCTTGGACAACCTCATACTCCTTTATGACAGCAACAGGATCACAATAGAAGGCTCGACAGATCTTGCATTCTCAGAGGATGTCGGCAAAAGATATGAGTCATACGGATGGAAGGTATACACCGCTGACGGTCACAGCATAGACGAGATAAGAAATGTCCTTAAAGAAGCAGAAGCATACAAGGGAGCGCCAAAGCTCGTAATCTTCAAGACCCATATAGCCTGCGGATCTCCAAATAAGCAGGACAAGTCATCATCCCATGGCTCACCTCTCGGCGATGACGAGATAAAGGCAATGAAGAAAATTTTCGGACTTCCCGAAGACAAGACATTCTATGTTCCTGAAGATGTAAGAAAATTCTGCGCTGGGACAGTCGAAGAAAAGAAGAAGGCATACGACGCATGGCAGAAAGGCTTCTCATCATGGAAAGAGTCCAATCCTGAAAAAGCGGAACTGCTCTCAAAATGCCTTTCCAAGGAAATCCCCGAAAACTTCGCAGAAAAGCTTATTGAAGGAATCACAGGAAAAGCGGAAGCAACCAGAGTATCCTCAGGCAACATAATACAGAAGGCAGCTGAAGCAGTCCCGTTCATGACAGGCGGAAGCGCAGATCTTGAGCCTTCAGTAAAATGCCATATAAAAGCAGAGACATCAGTACAGAGGGACAGCTTTGCAGGAAGAAATCTTCACTTCGGAATAAGAGAACACGGAATGGGCGGAGTAATGAACGGCATGGCCCTTTACGGTCTTTTTGTACCATACGGAGCAACATTCCTCGTATTCAGCGATTACATGAGAGGTGCAGTAAGGCTTTCTGCCCTTATGGGAGTACAGACAGTCTACGTATTTACCCATGACAGCATATTCCTCGGGGAAGACGGCCCTACCCACCAGCCAGTAGAGCACACGTCATCACTAAGGGCAATTCCAAACCTCACGGTAATCAGGCCTGCAGATGCGCTTGAGACAGCCGGAGCATGGTACTATGCCCTTAACAGAAAGAACGGACCAACAGCCCTAATCCTCTCAAGACAGAACCTGCCTCTCCTTCACGGGAATCCTTCAAAAGAAGACCTCTATGAAACTTTAAAGGGCGGATATGTAATCGCAAGAGAAGAATCTAAGGCAGAAGCCATAATTGTCGCATCAGGCTCGGAAGTCAGCCTTGCATGCGACGCAAAGAAAATGCTCAAAGAAGAAGGCATAGATGTAAGAGTCGTTTCAGTTCCTTCGCTTGAAGTCTTTGAAGAGCAGGATAAAGAATATATAGAATCTGTCATTCCTTCCGGCGTTCCGGTTGTGGCAATCGAAGCTGCCGTTACAAGAGATTGGGACAGATATACCGCAAAAGGCGGATTCTCAATTGCAATGAACTCGTTTGGAAGCTCTGCTCCGGCAGGCATACTTGCTGAAAAATTCGGATTTACAGCGGAACAGGCTGCTAAAAAGATAAGAGAATATCTCAGATAGAAAAGCATGACGGCGGTCTTAGGCAAGGCCGCCGTTTTTTTAAAG
This sequence comes from bacterium, assembly GCA_024409025.1. Classification (GTDB taxonomy): domain Bacteria; phylum Vulcanimicrobiota; class CADAWZ01; order CADAWZ01; family CADAWZ01; genus JAKSUM01. Next base: position 3,874 of record JAKSUM010000005.1, read on the forward strand.
GAGGCCTCTTGAAAATACTTATAACAAACGATGACGGGATTGGCGCGGAAGGAATACGAGTACTTGCAGATGAGCTGTCTAAAATAGGTGAAGTAACAGTTGTAGCCCCTGACGGTAACAGAAGTGCCGTAGGACATGGAGTATCCTTCTTCACGCCCCTTAGAATATGGGGACATGATAAGGAGAACTGGCATTCATGCAGCGGCACGCCGGCAGACTGCATAATAGCAGGCCTGTACCATATAATGAAAGATAACCGTCCGGACATCATTGTAACAGGGATAAACAAAGGGGCAAATCTAGGAGACGATTTTAATTACTCCGGTACAATATCCTCAGCAAAAGAAGGAGCTCTTGCCGGAATACCATCAATAGCCGTATCAAATGAAGTATTACAAGACTTTACAGTGCCGTCATATACAAATGCTGCGAAACTGGCAGCAGGGCTTGCGCTGGAAATTTTCAGAAATCCTATTCCAGAGAGGTCAATGCTAAATCTTAACGTCCCTGCAGGAGAAATAAAAGGAATAAGAACAACGCATCTTGGCAAAAGCAGCTTTACTTACAGAATAATACAGAGAAAAGATACTGTAAACCTCGATTACTTCTGGGCAGGAAGAAATTTCGACTATAACAACGAAAAATATCAGGGAAGCGATAAACAGGCTCTTGATGAGGGATATGCGTCAATCACGCCTTTGAACCTGGATTTTACCCCAGGCTCAAACGGAGTCTCATTTTGGGACGGCAGGCATCCCGAAGATCTGATGAAATATATAAAATAAGACAAAAAGCCGGTAATAAACATATTAGGGCTATAAATAAACTGACGCGAAGAAACATGAACGAATTAAACGAAATATCACAGAAAATACTTGAATTTGACAAAATCAAAGAGATAATAGCATCCCATGCATTATGGTCCGGAAGCAGGAAGTCAATAATTGACATGCAGCCAATGAGGGATCTTGCGGAAATATACGATCAGCAGGCGAAGGTAAGGCAGGTAACAGAGCTTATTGAAAACGGGACAGACATATCAACAGGCGGATATGAAGACATAGAAGACATACTTACTGCAGCAGAAAAAGGAGTCATACTCACGGCAGCTGATTTTTCAGCCATAAGCAGAGATCTTGAAATAGCATCATCAATAAAAAAGACGCTGGTAAAATGGCTCCATCTCCCATTTATTCTCGAGACGGCCCAGTGCCTTGTCCAGATCCCCGGCCTTATGAACGCAATAAAAAGGACATTTGCAGAAAACGGCGAGATAAGAAATTCCGCAAGCAGGGCACTTGAAGAAATCAGAGACGGAAAAATGAACGCCGAAATAGCTGTCAATGCCAAAATAGGGGCTATACTGAGAGATTCAGCCAAACAGAAGATGTTTCAGGAAAACCTCTGGACGACAAGAGAAGGCAGATATGTAATACCTGTAAAGCAGGAGTACAGAGGAGTATTTGACGGGCTTGTGCTGGATATATCAACAAGCGGAGCCACGATATTCATGGAGCCTGTCGAAATAGTCCAGCTGAACAACAGCATAAAGCAGTATCAGGCAGAAGAGAAGGCGGAAATAAAGAGGATACTCAAAAGCCTTAGCGATATGGCAGCCAGAAACAAGCGTGAGCTCATGCTTAACCAGCAGACAATAGCCGAATTTGACAGGATACATGCAATTTCATCATATGCCTCGTCTTCAAATGCAATCCTTCCTGAAATCAATACATATGGAAAACTAAGCTTAAAAAAAGCAAGGCATCCTCTTTTAGGCTCTAAGGCTGTTCCATTAGACATAGAAATAGGAGGCGAATTCAATTCTCTCGTAATCACAGGCCCGAACACCGGCGGAAAGACAGTCTCCCTCAAAACAGCAGGGCTGTTCTCCCTTATGGGGCTTTCAGGATTCCCGCTTCCGGCTGACGAAGGGACAACCATACCGTATCTTGACAACATATTTGCTGACATAGGAGACGAACAGAGCATAGCCCAGAATCTAAGCACATTTTCGTCTCACATGAACAGAATCATATCCATAATCAAGGCTTCAGGAAGCAGAACATTAGTCCTTTTGGACGAGCTTGGAGCAGGAACAGATCCAAGAGAGGGAACAGCGCTCGGCATAGCAGTTCTTGAAGCGCTTATAAAATCAGGGGCAAAAACAATAACAACAACCCATTACGGCGAGCTTAAATATTTCGCATCAAACAATCCTCTTGCCCGAAATGCGGCAATGGAGTTTGACAGCGATACGCTTCAGCCTTCATACAGGATAACAATAGGAGTCCCAGGAAGATCCTGCGCTCTCTCCATAGCATCACGTTTAGGGCTGCCAAAAGAAATCATAAGCAGGGCGGAAACACTAATAACCCACGAGTATGCCGAAATGGATAAGCTGCTTGCGGAAATCGAGACAAAGGAAAAGCGTCTTGCAGATGAAATAAGCGAGCACAGAAAAATCAAGTCAGAAGCCCTCACTCTTAAAGAGAAGTATGAGGAGGACATATCCCTTATAAAGGCCGAACAGCTTGAGCTGATAGCCGAAAGCGCGGCAGAAACAGACTCTATGGTAATATCAGCAAGAAAAGAGATCCAGAAAATAATCAGGGATTTCAAGCGGGAAATAAAGGAGTCATACACTCAAAAGGGAGAAGAAGGGCTGAAGGATGCCGCCGAAAACGCCGAGAGCAGGCTAAGCGGAATACTTGACAGGCTTAAAGTATATAAAAAAGCAAAAAAAGTGCCATCAAACAAAGAAGAAAGACAGTTCAAGGCAGGAGATTCCGTATATATCCCGTCAATGGACAGAAACGGCATAATAGAGGAGATAAAGGGAGAAGAAGTCCTAGTCTCCATGAACCGTCTCAAAATGAGGATACCATTCTGGAATCTCCGTAAATCAAAGCATTCGCAAAGCATTGAAAAAACAGAAATATCCGTTCCGGAAACAAAGAAGGCTGAAGGCTCTATAAATCTTATAGGGAAATATGCAGATGAAGCAGTCTATGAGCTGGAAAAATATCTGGCTCAGGCAGTATTCAGCCAGATGGACTCGGTAATAGTAATACATGGAAGAGGAACAGGAGCTCTAAGAAACGCGGTACATGCATTTCTTAGGAGGAGTCCGGCTGTTGCGGAATTCAGACCTGGAGAACATGGAGAAGGCGGAGACGGGGCAACTGTTGTCACTTTGAAATAAAAAGCAAAAAAAATCCGTTCTTGAAAAGGAATGGGAAAAAATATTCCGAAAAGCAGTATTATATAATAAAAACGCCAGGAAATAAGTATGTCTAAAATCATCGCTCAGCAAGTCATAATCTCAGATAATCTTACAATGCAGAAGGAGGATTTCAAGCTCCTGCACAGCTCTGGCATAGATAATCCCGCCTATCAGGACATAGCTGTCATGTTCATGATGTATGAAAAGAACAGAAGCGAAAATCCGGACATATTTTTTGCGGGAAAGGATTCCCCTGCGCTTTACTGCGTAAAATGGAGCAGGGAGCTGCGCAAGAAACAGAATACCAATATAACATTCATTTCATTTCTGCAGGACATGCTGAAGGCGCTTGCCTCATCATATATAGATAAGACTGTAGATTTATTCATAGAATCCGAATCATCGCAGATACCGATATACCGCTCATACGACGAAGCTCTGGCATACTGCGGCGAGGTTTTTAAGCAGAAAGAGCAGAATGCAGGATACGAAGAGCATGATGAGAACGAGTGGCGAAAAGGCTACTTCATATATGAGAATCTGAGAATCAAGCAGATTCTCAAGGGCGGAATGGGAATCGTATATATAGTAAACCACCTGAAGACCGGAGAGACATTCGCAATGAAGTCCATCCAGCAGAAATTCATGTGGAACAATGAGACATACAGCAAATTTATCCATGAGGCAGAAACATGGATAAATCTCGAGAAGCATCCCAATATCGTCAGGGCTCTTGCTGTCAGACAGATAAACTCCAGACCCTTTATTTTCCTCGAATATATTCCAAACGGCAGTCTGGAGGACATCCTTAAAGCAGGGCCGATCAGCATCAGACAAGCGGCAGAATATGCCCTTCAGACAGCAAAGGCCCTGTCATACGCATATCAAAAGCTAAGGCTCGTCCACAGAGACGTAAAGCCTTCGAACTGCCTTATCAACGACAAGGGCAAAATAAAAATAACCGACTTCGGACTTGCAATCTGCTCTCATGAAGCATCCGAAGAAAATGTAATACAGGGAACAATACAGTACATGTCCCCTGAAAGCGTCAACGGAGGCAACACAGGCACTCCGGAATCAGACATCTACTCTTTCGGAGTAATGCTTTACTATATGCTTTCAGGTTCTCTGCCTTATAAAGCAGACAATATAGGCGAGCTCCTTGTCGCCTTCGACAGGCAGATCCCCTACCCTCAGCAGATAAGGCCTGAGGTACCGGATTATCTCGCATATATGGCAATGAAGTGTCTTGCCCCTAATCCGGCAGACAGATACCATTCCTTTGAAGAAATAGAGAGACAACTTGAAAGCTTCTGCCTGAACACATACGGACCTCCATCCGAAGAAGAGGAGCAGGAAGAAAAGCTTGTAATGACGGCTGAAGATCTTCTCAAGAAGGGTCAGGCCATTGCAGAGCTGGGCAAGCATTATGAGGCGATAGAAGTCTATGACGATGCTCTGAAAAAGAATCCCGGCAATCGGGATATAATGATAGCGAGAGGTGAATCGCTTTATACGGTAGGCAGCTTTAACGAAGCCCTTAAAAACTTCAATGAAGCCTTGAAATCCGGCGAAGACGACGGGAAAATAATGACCCGAAAGGGAGACTGTTTCCTTGCCCTTAAGAGATTTCAGGATGCCCTGACATGCTTTAACGAGGCACAGCAGACAAATCCCGATAACAAGGATACGCTGATTTCGAAAAGCAAATATTTTTTAAGAACGCAGAAGCCGAGGGAAAGCATAAAGCTGCTCGACAAGGTTCTGGAGCTTGAGCCCGACTCCTACATGGCACTTTTCTACAAAGGTGCCGCACTGCTCGACTTGAAGGAGCCTGAGGAAAGCATAAAGTTCTTTAAAAGGTCGCATGATGAAAACCCAAGATGCATAGAGGCTTGGATACAGCACTCATATGTACTTTACACAATAAGAAGATACAATGAATCGGCAAGATGCATGCAGCAGCTTCTGGAGCTTGCTCCAGACTGCAAGGAAGCAGGGCTGCTTTTCATAAAGGCAAAGACCGCTGCAGGCAGATACGATGAGGCAATGAGCTTTATGGAGAAAAAAGGACTCCAAAACGCCGATCAGGAAGAGTTGTCCATATATGCCGACATACAGCTTGAAATGAAGGACTACGAGGGCGGACTTGAAACCCTTCAGAACATGCTATATCTCGGCAATGACAATAATGATCTTCTTGCCATCACCCTTATGGACAGGCTGCTTCTTTTTGAAAATGCAAAAAATACATGCATGTCGCTTATAAGCTCAAGTCCGGACAACGCAGATGCCGCAGAAATTTTCAAATCGATACAGAGGAGAGAATCAATATTCACCTCATTTGCCCATAATATCTTCATGATGACCCCAAGAGTCCCGTCCGCGACAGAAATAATACCGGAGCCTCCTATCAGGGATCAGGAGATATGGAGATCGCTTGCCGGAGATATCAAAAATGAATCATACAGATACCAAAGCGGGGCAGAATGCTATTTAAAATACTTTTATGAAGCCCAGAGACAGCATAACTACTGGCTTGCCCTTCAGGTTCTCAAAAGCGCAATAGAAACGAGAAACGGTAACGGAGAAGTCTGGTACAGGCTTGCAGAACTGCTTGATGTTATGGGATACACAAAGCATGCCATTTTTGCATATTATCAGTTTATATACCAGACAAAGCAATGGACAGGCTGGCTTAATCTTTCCGTGCTTTACGAAAATGACGGCAAGTATATGGACGCGGCCCTATGCGGCATACAGGCTCTAAAGGGAGGATGTCCTGAAGTAAACCTAATAGGTAAAATAATGGCCTGGCTTGAGAGAACAGGACAGGAAAACATAATATTCTCAATATCTTCAGATATGGCGAAAAAATGCCGAGATGACACATATGAGGATGTTATGGCAAAAGGCATACTTTATATGTATGCAAAACGTTTTACAAGCGCTAAAAATATGTTCCTTATGTGCCGCGGCGACTCGGAAGCAGAGCTTCAGATGCTCAAAATAAACCTTCAGACAAAGAACTATGCCAAGGCAAAGCAGATATACAACTCAATAAGGAATGCCGAAGACATAAGAGAAGAGCTTCTGTACTACGGCGCAATCCTTATGATAGACACAAACAATGCCGATATGGCAGAAGAGCTTCTCAATGAAGCCTGTGAGACAATACCTGAGGCAAGGATACTCTTAGCCGGAATGCTTACAGAGAGAGGAGACAAAGCGGCTGCTCTCGAGCTTCTTCAATCTCTGCTGTCAGTTAAATCGATATGCGCTGACGCATCAATATGGATGGCATACATATACCGTCTTGAAAATCAACTTCAGAAAGCCTATGAGCTTATGTATCAGGCTTGTGCGGCCATGCCGGAAAACACTGAGCTTGAATGGACCAGACTGCTTATACAGGACATGATAGCCCCTGGAGAAAGCATCGGCGATGTCGAACAGTTTGCCGGCAGACATGGAATGGATTACAGACCCATGCACCTTCTGAGCTATCACTATCTGCTTAACGGCGAAATGGAAAAAAGCTATGCAATACTCGAACGCGCGCTTTGCATAGTCCCTTACGATGTTGAGATAATAAATAACCTTGCACTTCTTTATCTTATGGAGGAAGAACAGGAAAAAGCGGAAAAACTGCTGAAAAAAGCTATGTCCCACAAAAAGCACAGCGTTTCCGTAATCAACAACATGGCTGTTCTCCTAATGGAAAAGGAGATTTATCAGGAAGCAATAGAAATTCTGAATTTATCGTCAGATCAGGATTACGAAAGCAAGATACTCCAATATAGCAGATCCTATGGGCGCTTTATGACAAACAGATATGCAGAGCTTATAGAAGAAACTGAAAGTGAAGCAGAAGCAGATTACCCGAGAATGCTTATGGGGCTTGTCTCATGCATAATGGTAAATGACAAGAAGAGAATCGAAAGCTTTGCAGTCAAACTAAGGGCGCGTTATCCGGACAATCCCGAAACATGGACAGTATTGGGATATATAGCAATGACAGGAGGAAAGACGAATGACGCTCTCCTGTTCTGGCAAAGGGCATTGGCGCAGGATAAAGACAACAAATTCTTAAAAGCCGCATACGCTAAAGCTGCAGCAAAACTGAAAAGGCAGCAAAGCGGCAAAGCTGCAGAGTATTCAGGAAGCGTAAATGCAGAGATGCAGGTAAACAAGGATACTCTGAAAAAAACAATAAGCGAATCAGTCCCGCTTCCGCAATACATCATATCGAAGCCTGTGCTTGAGCCTAAGAAAGCATACTGGATTCTTTCTCATGAAATAGAGAACATATTTCAATCCAAATAAAAAATTCCGCAGAGGAGACAAAAATGTCAAATTTAAAAGCAAATGAACTGGCAAAAAGAAAATCCTCATCAGCTTCTATCATAGAGCAGATAAAAGGATACATGATCGACGGCGATTTTTATGCTGCGGCTACGGGAATCAAGCTTATTCTCAAGCAGAATATCCCCGAAAGACAGAGAAATCAGCTCATTCTGTTCCTCGGAATAATACTTAAGACGATAGGCAACAACAAAGAAGCTCTCAAATGCTTTGACAAAATAATAAAGGACGATACGAATACCCAAGCATTCATCCATAAGGCCGGCATACAGGTTGAGAATGGTGACTATATGCCCGCATGGGACACACTCAGAAATGCTCCAAAGGACAAATTCGGAAGCGATCTTTTTAAAAAATACGCCTCTGTCATAACAATTGAAATAAACAAACCTGAGATACCGCTTAAGCTCCTGTCAGAGAATCAGAGTCTCATGAAATCAGACATGTACTTACATGTGCTGTACATCATTTCTCTTATGAGAACGGGCAAGACTGATGATGCCCAGAAAGAAATCATCAATATAATGCAGAATTCAAAGGATAAGACCGATGCAATACTCCTTCTTGAATGGATCAGCATTATAACCCAGCAGGAACAGGAAGCAATGGGAATGATTGACAAAATCCTCAAGACAACTGACAACATTCCCTGCGCAGTTGATTTTGCAACCGGAGCTATGGCATATCTGACAAACAACACTGGAAGAGCCCAGGATCTTCTGAGAAGCGCGTCTTCAAAGATGAAGATAACCGAATATATGAAAGATCATATAGCAATGCAGATTATGGCATCGTCTCTAAGGCTTATGTCTGCAGATATAGATGATCTTATGACTGAAAATACGGCGCTCACAAAAGAAAATGACGCTCTTAAGCAGCATAAAGACGACACTGACATAAAAACCGAAGCAATTCTCGGCATGATGACGAGAAAAGACTGCTTCCTTGGCGAAAAATGCAAGAAAATAGGAGATACGGCAGACTTCATAGCAAGACATGATCCTTCTCTTACCCCTGCAGAAATAAAAGAGATAAGGATAGCCGGATATCTGAGCAATCTTGGAATGCTCTATACTCCAAATGAGGTATTCACCAAAAAAACTCCTCTTACAAATGAAGAGAAGCTTTCGCTCCGTGAACATCCTATTGTAAGCGCGGCAATAGCCAAGGAATTCGGATACTCAGAAAAAATAGTCCTTATGTTAAGACATCATCACGAAAAAATAGACGGAACCGGATATCCAGGAAAGCTCAAAGAAGATAAGATACCTTACGGGGCAAAAATCATAGGTCTTGCAGAATTTTTCGTCGAAGTGACAAATGACGGGCCAAGAACAAAAGCCATACCAGTACAGGAAGCAGTAAAAACAGTACAGAGGCTTGCAGGAATACATTTCTCAAGAGAGATGTGTCATATGGTAAAACAGGCCTATTCAAAATAAATAGGCAGACAGCCCGGTGCCTTAATGGGCCGGGCTTTTAGTTTGATATGCAGAACGAACATAAAACAACCGAAATACATAACCTAAGATACGAAATACTTAAGAAGATAATAGAAGAGATACACAGGACTTCAGAGATAAGCAGAATGTTGGAGCTTACTCTTACGAATGCAATGTCTCTCATGAATGCCGAGCGGGGCTGTATTATGTCCATCAAGGGCGATGTCATTAAGGATGAGGTCTGCATAAATATGGACAGGAGCGAAGATGAGACAAGAGACATTGCCATAAGCAAAAGCATTGTCAAAAAAGTCTTCACTTCAGGAGAACCACTGCTTACCCATAATGCAATGCTTGATCAGAGATTCACAAACATATCAAGCATCATAAAAAACGGAGTGCGTTCAGTAATAGCAGTTCCAATAAAGGCATCCGGAGAGACAACAGGAGTAATATATATAGATAACAGGCTCCAGAACGGCGTTTTTTGCGAAGAAGATCTACAATTTATGGCTCTGTACGCAATGGAAATAAGCAGAGTCATAGAAAAGACAAAAATAGAGCAGGAAAAAAACTATATACATAAGATTCTGATGGAGACTGTCAGCAGCGAAGTCGCTGAACAGATTCTTAAAAACGGGCTGAAGATCGACTGTAACGGAGAACGTAAGGAAGCTGCAGTCATATTTGCAGATATAAGGGAATTTACTGCCCTGTCAGAAAGCATGAATCCACATGATCTCATGGCTATTCTTAACGCATTTTTTGAAAAAATGACTGATATTGTCATGAAAAGCAGAGGATGCCTGCTGAAATTTCTCGGAGATGGCTTTATGGCATCATTCGGAGCACCGGTAAGCTCTAAATTTGCATCTGAACATGCAGTAATGGCCGGCATAAATATGGTTGCAAGTCTGTCGGAACTGAATGAAGATATCAAAGCTAAATACGGCATAACCATTAAAATGGGTATAGGCATACATTTCGGCACAGTAACAGCCGGCGTCATAGGAGGAAGCAAGAGAAAAGAGTATACTCTTATCGGCGATGTTCCAAATACAGCATCACGACTTGAAGCTCTTACAAAAAATCATGACGCCCAGCTTATCGTAAGCGAAGCAGTCCTAAGAGGAACCAATTTTGAAAGCGTATTCAGGGAGATAGGGAAAGTAAGCATCAGAGGCAAGAAAGAAAAAATGAAAATATATAAGCTTGCAATTAAAAATATGTAACCAAGATCACATAATCCGAATCCCAAATGATGTAAAATAAAAGAAAAAGGGAGCGGATATAATGAGCTTAAGAAGTGAATTCGCGCAGAAAACGCTAAAAGACAAAAACATACTTCAATGGATACCTTTTATCTGCAGCTGTCTGTTTAAGGATCCTGCCAAAACATATCTTTTCAATTTTATAAAGGCTGCAAAATCAGAGCTTCAGAAAAACTTCAAAGATCTAAGCTTGAATCCAAAGCTAAAATCACTTATGACCAGAGAAGAACAGCACGCATTAAATGAAGCCGAACTTATAAAGAACAGGGAAATAATATGCTATCATATGTCATTAAAATCTCTCGGGAACTTTCTTAAGACAAAATCAAGGAAGCATATATCAAAAGCTGCGGAATGGTACGCAAAAGGTGAAAAAAATTGGAAAGAGCTTGTCAATGCGTCTAAAAGCTTCACAATGCTCAATCTTGCAGGCAGAAACAAAATATAAAAAAAGAAGGCTTAACAGCCTTCTTTTTTTTAATTCATAGCTTCCTTCATCTTTCGAAGGTTTTCCCTCATAAGCACTATATAATCAGCCTTATCATCACTTCCTATTGCATCCAAAACAACTATTTTAAGATTGCCATCCTTGGAAACAGCTTCAGCTGCTTTAGGAGAAAACTGTGCGTCAGTAAATATTACAGATACTCCCTTATCCTCCGCTGTTTTAATCAGCGCTTCAATTTCAGCAGGACTGGGCTCTTTGCCTGGGGACTTTTCAATATTACCAGCCTCATCCAAGCCGTATTCAAGAGCAAAATAAGACCATACCGCATGCTGTGATAAAAATTTCTTATCCTTAAAGCCTTTAACTGTCATTCTGCATTCCTCATCAAGCTGCTTAAGATCAGAAATAAGCTTTAACGCATTCTTTTTATAGACTTCAGAATTCGCAGGATCTTTCTCTGAAAATGCTTTTTCAATAACGACAGCAAATTCCGCTGCCATTTTAGGACTAGTCCATATATGTGGATTTCCCGTGTCAGAATCATGTTCATGACAATCTTCATCTGAATGCTCATGTTCGTGGCAGCATTCGCATCCCCCTCCTATAAGCTCAAGTCCATCGGACAATTCAACCACGGACATATCCTTTCTTCCGGAAGCATCAATAAACTTATCCTTCCAAAACTCAAATCCGGCTCCTACGCATATAAAAACATCAGATTTGGAAAAGTCAGCCAGCTGTCCGGGAGAAGGCTCAAAAACATGCGGATTGGCTCCCGGAGGCACAATAACAGTAACATCCGTAAGCTCTCCGCCTACGGCAGAGGCAAAATAAGCAAGCGGAAGTATACTTGCGGAAACCTTAAGCTTTTTATTGTCCGGTGCAGAATTTCCAGAATCTTTTTTCGTACAAGAAGTAAAAAATGCCGCTATAAAAATCAAAACGACACAAACAACAATCTTTCTCATATCAGCTCCTAATCTCTTATACCTAGAGTATATATTGTCAACTACCCACCACCTAAAGGTAATGGGCTTATAACTGCCCAGTCGTAGTAACGGCTCACACCTCCGACCTTTAATCCCCAATAGGTATTACTACCTAAAGTGGCGTTACATCATAGGGTGATTGACAACACCCTTTGTAACAAAGTTTACTCTGTTACAACTGTATCAGGTACTTGACTATCAGCAAGATAATTTATTCCCATGCGATACAGATTCATAGCTCCAATACGGTCATCATTAGATTTGTAATTACAGTTTTTACAAGTAAACAAATGTAGTTTTTTGTTACGATTAGCCTTTTCTGTATGTCCGCAAACAGGACAGCACTGACTCGTATAACGGGGGACCACCTTTATAACAGAAGATTGGTTCTGTTTTGCCTCGTAAATCAGTTTCTGCTCTAAATCATAAAAAGACCACGATACAGAAACATAACGGTCTTTCGTTTTGACACGTTCAGTAGCATTACGGATGCCTGACAAATCTTCTAACACAAAGAGTGTATGCTTTGGATTTGATTCAATGAGTGCCTTTGATACCCGATGGTTAATATCCTGCATCCAACGGTTTTCTCGCTGACCAATAGCTTTAATTCTTCGTCTTGAAGATGATGTCTGACGCATTTGGAGTTCTTTGCGAAGCTTGGAATAATTAGCATGTTTTTGTTTAATAGCCTTACCGCTAACAAATCCAGACTTATGATTGCTGTTATAAGTTGCAACAACAAAGTTAATACC
>JAKSUM010000050.1 GCA_024409025.1 bacterium
TGCCAGGGAGGCCTGACGTCATAAAGCCGTGATAGCCCAGATGGATTAATATCGAGCATGCTAGCCCTAATATTCCTGCAATATAGAATGAGCTCAGCATTGTTCCCTTTATATCCGCCCTGTCAAGAATGCTGCCCAATGCAAACAGACACACATATCCGAGAACCGCTATCGCTGACGTCACTGCTGCAGGCCATTGAAATGCCAGAGCGGATGCCGAAAGCAGGAATATGGCTGCCGAAATGGCTCCGGCTGCCTTTAATGGCATTTTGGACAGCACCGCTTTTAAAAGAGGGGATATAAGATATAGGCCCGCCGCTGCCGGAATGTACCAGAGATGGAAGAAGCAGTTCCCCGCAAATGTCAATGAGCATGCCTTTATCGCTATTCTTCCAATAAGGCTTGGGTTGAAGCCTGTTCCGGATGCGCCTGCGAATGCGAAGTAAAATATATTCCAAAAAAGGAACAGAAGGCACATCCTGACAAAATTTCCTGATAGGATTTTTGAAAACGGCCTTTCCCTCTCCGGAGAAAGAAAAAGCATTCCGCTTATCATAAAGAAGCATGGGACGCTCCATATGCATGCTGTCTGATATATGCATGATGCCTGCCTGTCAAAAAGGCCTGAGGAGCCTGCTATGCCTAATTCCGCTATGTGTATCATTACTACGGCGAATGCCGCTGACGTCCGGAGCATGTCCGGATACAGTATTCTTTGTTCTTTGTCCATATCTGTTCTATTTTTTGCCCTTTAATGCCGATGAGAGCGTTCTGAAAAGCATTCCGATGTCTACAGGCTTTGATATGTGCCCGTCCATTCCCGCCTCAATTGCATTTTTCTTGTCTTCCTCGAATGCGTTTGCCGTCATTGCCAGTATTATTATCTGTGATTTTGCCGAATCTGGAAGGCTGCGGATTGCCTTGGACGCTTCATAGCCGTTCATCACGGGCATCTGTATGTCCATAAGGACTATATCGTATCTGCCTGCTTCGGCCTCCTCTATTTTTCTAAGCGCCTCTTTTCCGTTCTCAGCCGTGTCAACTTCAAATCCGGCATCCTCCAGAATTGTAAGGGCTATTTCCATATTCAGCTCGTTGTCTTCGGCAAGCAGTATCCTTTTGCCCGAGAATTCGCAGGCTTTGGATTCGATGTCATCATGCTTTTTTTCAATTTCAGAGCCTGATGCGTATCTGTGGCAGGTCTGGATGGTTACTGATGTCCCTTTCCCTTCCTTGCTTTCTATATTTATTGTTCCTCCCATAATATCGAGCAGCTTCTTTACAATGCCTAAACCAAGGCCGCTGCCTTCTATGCCGCTGATTGTCGAGTTGCGCTCCCGTGAAAAGCTTTCAAAGAGATGGGGCAGGAAGCTCTCGGATATTCCTATGCCGTTGTCGGAGCATTTGAATTCGATTACGCAGGTGTCAGGCGAGTGTCCTTCCATCTGTCTTATTCCGAATTTTACGGAGCCGCCCTCCTTTGTGTATTTTATCGCATTTCCTATTATATTAAGCGCAATCTCCGATAGCCTCTTCTTGTCTATCATAATAAACGGCCTTTTAACTTCGGAGTATTCGCTTATTGATATTTTTTTCTTTTCCGCTTCCCCTTCAGTCATCATAAGCAGGCTTTTTGTGAATTTTTCTATATCTGCGGCCGTTTCTTCTATGGAAAGCTTGCCGTTCTCTATTCTTGCCATTTCAAGGACGTTGTTGATAAGCCCTAGCAGATGGGAGTCGGCCTCCTCGATTCTTGACAGATAGTCTTCAAGCCTTGAAGGATCATGCTTGTATTTTTTTGCAAGCTCGGTAAATCCGGATATCGCATTCATCGGCGTCCTTATGTCATGTGACATATTGAACAGAAACTCCGATTTTGCCTTGCTTGCCTTCTCTGCCGCCTCTTTTGCTGTCGCAAGCTCATGCATTGTGTTGATCTCGTCGTCTATTGTCCTTGCCATTGAGATGCTGCATATCTCCCCGCTGTCGCTTTCCGTGATGATGTTTTTTATTTCCATCCAATGGACCGTGCCGTCGTCGGATGTCTGCTGGAGCCTGTAGGTGTTCTCCTTCTTGCCGCTTTTCAGGGCTTTTATCTGATTTTCCCTGCTGAATTCAGACCTGAAGAATTCCCTCTGGGCTTTGTCGGGCATGCTTTTTAAAGCGTCCTCTATGAGTTCGTCGCATTTAAAGAGGCCTGTAGTATTTTTTCTTATGTCCCCCTCATTAAACAGTATGAGTGCTTCGTTTTTTGCAAGATTTTCTTTTACGATGAAGGGATAGACCGTCTTTGCCGCCGCCACTATCAGGGACATTTCTGTTTCCTTGTTGATCTGCTCTTCCCTGAAGCCGGTTATGTCCCTTATGCTTGCAAGCATTTTCGGCTCTTGTTCATTTGAGCGGTTTATTGTGAATTTGCCTTGAAAATGCCTCTGTCTGCCGTCAACAATGGCTCTGTAATTTATGTAGAAGTCCTTATTGTCCGAGAGCTTTTTCTTTAGAAACTGAAGGCTCGTCTCTTCCAGAAATCTTTTTCTGTCCCTTTCGTCAACTACCATTTCCGCATATGAGCTTATGCTTGCAGTGTAATCAAAATTATCGTCGTACCATTTGGGAAGCGAGATTCCTGTTTCGCTGGAAAGCGTGTAATATTCCTGAGCTTCCGTATTAAGATCCACTGAAATTATGCAGAGGTATTCGCTTGTTACGTCCCGCATAAGGAAATTCATTTTATGCCTTGATTCTTCAGCCGAGATTTCCTCTGCTTCCTTCCTGCTGTCCGCCAGCGATATGTAGAGGAATACCAGAAACGAGATAATAAGCAGCGAGAATACTATGATTCCGTCCGAGTTTGACTCTATTATTATTTTTTGGGCGGCTTCCGACGGGAACAGCTTTATTATCATCATGTCTGTTCCTCTTATCGGCGAGACGCATCCGGCTGAGAGCCCCTTTGAGCCTTGGAATTCAAAAGAGCATGGCTGTAGCTCCGCTATTGCCTTTTTTATCCTGTTCCTGTCTCTTTTTGGGGCATGATTGGCTATTTCAAAAATTGTGTCTATTCCCAGTCTGTCATGAGGAGCATAGCTGCCGGATATATATCCGTTGCTCTTTGCAAGGTATGTTTCTGTCGATATGCCGTATATGTCGGATTTGAGCATGTTTGATATCGTGCGTTCCCTTAACAGGCCTATCATTATTCCTGCTGTCTTTTCCCCGTACATTACAGGCGAATAGAAGGCCATAACCTTTTCTCCGTTTATTCGCGAGCTTCTTACCTCGCATATCCCTGAATTTCCCTGCATGCCGAGCCTGAAATAGTTTCTGTCTTTGCAGTTTATCTTTTTCCCGTTGGTCATGTAATCGGTTCCTTTTGTATCAGCAAAGCTTATCCAGTCAAATCCGCTGTTTTTCTCGAAGGTCTTTAGGATTTCCAGATTCGGATGCTCGGTCTTAAGTGATTTTCCATACAGATATGCAGCTGTCTTTATTGAAGAGAGCCGTTCGGCAAACATTTCCTGCGTCCTGTCGGCAGTGACTGCTGCAAGTTCGCCGGCATAATTTTCGATTTGCTTCATGCTTCTCTTCTGGTTTTGGATTATGAATAATAGGAAAATGCAAAGTATGCATGCCATGAAAATGCATGCTATGGCTATTCTTTTGTATGATGTCTTATTTTTTTTCAAAGTTTTGCATCTCCGTATTTTATCTTGCATATCAGCTGTATTAAATTATAATGACCTGTCTTTAATTATATAATATAGCCCGATAAAATACAATTTCTTTTTGATGCCGAGAGCGTCTGCCCTTAAAAAGAAAGTTGTATTGCTTTTGGTTTTATGTTATAATATCCTGTAAAATAATTTTTAAAAAAGGAGATAAAAAAATGTCAGAAAAAGACCTCGAGCTCACCAGGGACATTACCGTAGCATGGCTTGGAGCATATAAGACGGATCTGTCCATAAGAAGACAGAAAGGCGTTGTTCCGCTTTTTACGCCTACAAACGAGGAAGTTATTAATTTTATAACAGAGACATATAAAAGAGTCTCCGATCTTTCTGCCGGTAAAGAGATTGAGATTCCGGAAAAGAAGGAGGACGCATTGGAGACTCCTGCAAAGCCGCAGAAGCTTGATATTCTTGCAGATCTCAAAAAGAACCTTAATTTGGGCGTCTCTTCTGCTTCAAACAAGGAGGAGTCTGAAAAGGCATCTGAGGATTCGGAAGGCAAATAATGGGAACCGTCAGGGGGGCTGCCCCCGTTAAGATGTTTGCGGGGCTTCTTGCGTCTGATGTATCGATGTTTGAAAAGGTGCTTCCTTTTCTTGAGGAAAAATTCGGAGAGATTGATTCAGAGAGTCCTGTTATCGATTTTTCCAAATACACGTCTTTTTATGACAGGGAGATGGGAAGCGGAATAAAGAGAAAGCTTGTTTCCTTTAAGGAGCTTGCGGATCCTATGAGCCTTGCTGACGCAAAGCTTATTACTAATGGCATTGAATCAGTTTTTGCGGATGCTTCGACCGGATGCCGGAGGATAAACATAGATCCCGGCTATATAGCTCTTTCCAAGCTTGTTCTTGCTTCTGTTAAGGAGAGGCCACATAGGATTTACATAGGAAAGGGGATTTTTGCGGAGATAACCCTGCAGTATAGGGGCAAAAGCTTCCGCCCTTGGGAATGGAGCTATGAGGATTATGCTTCGGATGAGTATGTTTCATATCTGAACAGGGTCAGGGAATCATACGCTCTGCAGCTTAAAGCGGCAGGGATCTGATGCTGTCTCCGTTTTATTTTCTTGGAGGAGCGGCTCTCGGATGGGCAATAGGCGGAATGGATTTTGCCGCTCTTTTCGGCGCCGCAGTCTCCTCAAAGATGGTTAAATACTGGCATGGCGTTGCTCTCGCATGCGTTTTCTGCTTTGCAGGCTGCATGATTCAGGGCTGGAAGGGAATAGGGACGATAAGCGCTCTGGCACCACAGTCTTTGGCTGCTGCCGTTATTGCATCCGCTGCCGCTGCAATTGCCATTACGGTATTGAATTTGTTTAAACTGCCTGTTCCGACCTCTCAGGCGGTCGTAGGCAGCATTGCCGGAATTGCCGCTGCTGACGGATGTTTCAGAATTGAGGCATTCGCCCCACTTATGGGCTGCTGGCTTGCTACGCCTCTGACGGCTTTTGTGATTGCACTGCCGATGTATTTTTTTGCGGCTATGGCTGTAGGCAGAACAAAATTTGACATATTTCAGAGGGATATGTTTTACAGGATTGCTCTTATTCTGGCCGGCTGCTATGCAGCATATGCAATGGGAGCGAATGCGGTCGCCAATGTGAGCGCTGTTTTTGTAAAATCCGGCGCAATGGACGTGTCCGGCGCATGTATTTTTGGTGGCGTTTTTATTGCTATAGGCATGATTACCTTCAGCAGGAGAGTCGTCGAGACGGTAGGAAACGGAATAATAAAGCTCGATCCTTTTTCTGCCCTGATTGCAGTCGTCACGGAGGCGGTGACGGCCCATTTCTTTGCCTTCATAGGCGTGCCCGTGTCCATGACGCAGGCGCTTATAGGGGCTATTGTCGGAATCGCCGTGGCAAGAGGCGCTAAGGCTGTTAAAGTCAGAATGCTTGTCAATATTTTTGCAGGGTGGATTGTAATGCCGCTCTTTTCATTCGCATTGTCATTCGGAATTTATGCGGCATCGAGGGCAGTCTGTCCCGGAATATTCTCATTATAGAGGTTTTTTTATGGAAAAATATTCTGTTGAGTGCCCCAGATGCGGCGGCACTGGAAAGTGCTGCGAATGTGACGGGACCGGATTTTCCGCATGCGGAACATGCAAGGGAAAAGGGACACTGGATGTTAAGACGTTTTCCGGCGACAATGTTGTCCGAAAGTGCCATGAATGCGATGGTACCGGAACTGTCCCATGCCCTTCAGCCTGTGAAGTATGCGGCGGCAAGGGGATTATAGTTTCCGATGGCGGCGGTTTCGAGCCTTCAGGCGAGTCACGGCAAAATTTTGAATCCTTTGCCGTTATAGAGCTTAAGCCTGCAAGGCCTGTGTGCACGTATACGCTTATTGTATTATGCTGTATCGCCACTCTTTGTAGCGGATGCCTTTTCGGCAAGGGCAATATTCTTTTTGCTCTCGGTGTGTTTTACTCGCCGCTTATATCCGAAGGTCAGTGGTGGCGTTTTATTACCGCCCTGTTTTTGCATGGCGGCTTTATGCATCTTGTGCTTAATATGTGGTGCATGTTTGCTCTTTGTCCTACTATAGAGCAGATACTTGGGCCTAAAAGATTTCTTTCCCTGTATTTTATTTCGGGAATTGCAGGGTTTGCCCTTACTATGGCTTTTATGTCTTCATCTCCGTCAGTCGGAGCATCAGGCGCCATATTCGGAATAATGACATCGTATTTTGCGATATATCTCAAATACAGGCTTTTTGACAAGTCCGCCATGAGAAGTCTGCTGTTCTGGTTTGGAATTAATCTGGTTTCCGGGTTAATGATTCCGAACATAAACATGTGCGCCCATCTTGGCGGAGCTGTTGTCGGTTTCCTTTATGCGTATATTATAAGGCTTGAAAGGAACAGCCGATGAAGATCCTCATATACGGCATAACTGACATATCTTATCTCATAATAAAGGATCTCTGTTCAGAGCATGATATAGTGCTTGTTGACGATTATGAGGAGCTGCCTCAAAAGTTTGCGAAGCTGGACATTAATTTTGTCTCAGGGAGTATTTCCGATTCTTCCGTTCTTGCCGGCGCGGGAACAGCCGAATGCGGGCTTTTTATTGCATGCAGCCGTTCGGACGAGGCAAATATTGTGGCAGTATGGGCTGTCTCAAGATTTGCAAAGATAGAGGCAGTGTGCTTTGTCAGCAAGATGGAGTATTTTAAGAGCATAGCAAATGATGACTTTTATTCTTCGGAGGTCGGCATAAATCATGTCCTTTGGCCGGAAGAATCCGTCGTCAAGGAGATTTTCAGGATGGTTTCCGTTCCGGAAGCAATCTATGTTGATTTTTTTGAGAACGGCAAGGCAAGGCTTTTTGAATATAAGATAAAGGAAGATTCATTTCTTATTGACAGGGCCTTGAAGGACTGCTCTTTCCCAGATGAGACTGTTATGCTTGCTTTGACAAGGAACGGCGAGCTTTTTATTCCTAACGGCTCCACGGTGCTGAAAAAAGGTGATCAGCCTATATTTATAGGCAGCCCGAAGGGCATGAGTATTCTTGCAAGAAACCTGTTTTTCACAAAGGAGGACAGGATTGAAAGCGCTGTCATAATAGGAGGCGGCAATATAGGATTTATGCTTGCAAGGATGTTTGAGTCGGTGGGCATAAAGACAAAGATAATTGAGAAGGACAGGGCAAGGTGCGAATTCCTTTCTGAAAAGCTCTCAAAAACTCTCGTAATAAATGCCTCATCGTCGGATTCGGATATGTTTGAGGAGGAGGAGATAGGCGAGGCTGATGCTGTCATAAACGTCACTAACAGCGATGAGACGAATCTGTTCTGCTCTGTTGTGGCGAAGCAGCTTGGGGCGGGAAAGGTTTTTGCGCGTGCCGGCTCTGACAGCATGATACCTATTTTTGAAAAGTCCGGAGTTGATGCGGCTCTTTCTCCAGGGCTGACGATTCTTAACGAGCTCAAGAATAAGATAATCAAGAAGGATTCAAGCCTGCTCGGCATAGTTGCGAGAGGGCAGGGTAAGATTTTTGAGGTTGATGTCATGCCTTCTTTCGGTGGCAGGAGGATTATGGATTTGAGAATACCGTGCAGGGCGGTAATCGGTGTCATCAGAAAGAAAAACAGAGTCGTTATACCTAAGGGAGGAACAGTGCTTTCTGCCGGAGACAGCATGATTCTTTTTTCTAAGGCTGAAGATTCGGCAAGCGTTATAAGCTATTTTAAGGGGGAGTAATGAGG
>JAKSUM010000051.1 GCA_024409025.1 bacterium
AGATGCAGAATATTAAAATTATATATTTAAATATCCCCCTAATGATAAAGTCAAAGAATTCGATTACGCTCTTCATAGAATCCCTCCAAAAAAAATGAGGAATTCAAAGAATCCCTCATTTACTTATTACGTGATTACAGTTCAAACGCAGGCTTGAATCCGGTTTCCCTGCAGTATGTGACATAAGACTCATAAAGCCCGTTCAGTTCATCCTCAAACTGCTGTCTGTCAGCCTTAAGATCGCTAAGCTTGTCGGTCAGCTTTACAATCTTTTCTTCCATTTTCTCTATCTCTATCTGCTTCAGGTTATAAAGCTCTCTGATTCTGGTATAGGACATTTCCATCTTTTCCTTGACCAGCTCGCCAGTGAACGCATTAAGAGTGAGATCTGACTGAGAATTATTCATTATATTACACCTAAAATTCGGCTTGACGCTCTAAAATTAATTATCTCCAAGAACCCAGGCCATCTTCTTATTTCCTTTCACTTATATTATTTAAAAAGTATTATATACAAAAGACAGCAAAAAAGCAATAGCCCGACAGTAAATAAACATAAGTCATAAGAAAAGCCTCTGAGACACTTCCCAGAGGCTTATAAAGCTTTACAATGATGATTTTATCTTATTCCAGACATCTTCAGGAGTATCAGCATGCTCAGATTCAATCTGAACAAGAATTCCTTTATCATTATAGAAATCGGTAAGTACCGCTGTCTGTTCCCTGTATATCCGGATTCTGTTAAGAATCACGTCTTCCTTATCGTCATCACGGACCTTAAGTACACTGCCGCATGCATCACATGTTTTAATGTCGCCATTAAATACCTTCTCACACTTAGGACATACTTTTCTTGAGCAAAGTCTGCCTAATACGACCTCAGGAGAAGCAGACAGCTCGATCGCCTTTGTAAGTGTGATTCCCATTTTGCTCATGATTTCGTCAAGGGCTTCTGCCTGATGAAGATTTCTCGGATATCCGTCAAGAAGGAATCCATTCCTGCAGTCATCCAGCGAAAGCCTCCATGAAACGATCTCCCTGACTGTATCATCTGGAACAAACTGTCCCTTGTTTATAAGCTCTGCAGCCTGAAGTCCCAATGGAGTGCCGTCCGCAGCAGCTTTTCTAAGCATGTCTCCAGTAGAAATATGAGGTATTCCATAATGCGAGCATATAAATGCGCTCTGGGTCCCCTTGCCCGCTCCGGGCATTCCTATAATAACAAGATTCACCGAAACCTCCTTAAAAAAAAGCTGCCCGAACCGATTTTAAGACTCTGTCCGGACAGCGATTTTAATTTGTTATGGAAGGACTATTTTTTCATAAATCCCTGATAGTTTTTCATTACGGCCCTTGCTTCCATCTGCTGCATCGTGTCAAGAGCGACTCCCACTATAATCATAAGGGATGTGCTTCCAAGATAGAAGCTCTTTATTCCCGTAAAGTACATAATCCAATGCGGAGCTATAGCAACTACAGCAAGGCATATTGCGGAAATAAAGGTTATTCTTCCCATAATCTTGTTAAGGAATTCGACAGTATTCTTACCGGGCCTTATGCCTGGAATAAATCCGCCGTATTTCTTCATATTATCAGCAATATCAGAAACATTAAAAGTAATTGCCGAGTAGAAATAGGTAAAGAATATTACAAGCCCTATATAAAGAAGGTTGTAAACCACATGGCTTGGAGACAGGCATGTGGTTAAGGTAAGAATCCAACCAGGCGGATTAGCCTTATCGATATTCATAAAGCTAATCAGCGTTGAAGGGAGATAGAGGATGGAGATTGCGAAAATAATCGATATAACTCCGGCATTATTTACCTTTATCGGTATATAAGTGCTCTGTCCGCCGGTAACCCTTCTACCGACAACCTTCTTTGCATACTGTACAGGAACTTTTCTTATCGCCTGAGTCAGCATGATAATCGCCATAATAAGCCCTACTGAAACAATGAGGAACATTATTATGCCGCCCCAAGATGCCAGCTTGTCAGTAGACGACTTGGCAAGCTGGAAAGTGCGTGTTACATATTCAGGATATTTAAGGACAATACCGGCGAAGATTATCATGGATATTCCATTGCCGATACCATGCTCAGTCATCCTCTCTCCGAGCCATACAAGAACGGCAGTGCCGGCCGTAAGGGCAAGCACAACAACAAGTCCGAAGAAAAATCCCTGATAATGGAAAATTGTAGCGCCTTCCGGACTTTTATATCTCATAAGGCTGATGACCATAACACATGCCTGTATAAAGGCAAGTCCCATAGTTCCATAACGCACATACTGGTTTATTTGTCTGCGACCCTGCTCTCCGCCTTCCTTCTGCAGCTCATGAAGCTTCGGCACAACGACCGTAAGCAGCTGCATTATAATCGAAGAGTTAATATAGGGGGTGATTCCCATTGCTACAATGGAGAAATTATTGAGAGCTCCTCCGGTAAACATTCCGAGAAATTCGAACAATTCTCCCCTGGCAAGCATCTGCCCCCACAGATTCCTGTTTACTCCAGGAACAGTTATATGGACCAAAAGGACGAACGCAGCAAACCCCCATAAAACGGCAAAGAGCCTGTTGCGCATATCCTTGTCTTCCAAAGCTCGGAGGAAGCTTCCCATTAGATCACCTCAGCCGTTCCGCCAGCCTTTTCAATGGCTTCCTTTGCAGAGCCTGTGAAAGCGTGCATCTTAACATTGAGGGCTCTCGTAACTTCGCCGCTTCCAAGAACCTTTACGGGGTTCTTGAGGTTTCTGATGATTCCGGCAGCATAAAGAGCTTCAGGAGTAACATCGCCCTGCTCTCCGAATTTCTCGAGAGTATCAAGGTTGATCTCAGTATAGATTGTCTTGAAATGGTTCTTGAAGCCTCTGAATTTAGGAAGCCTTCTGTACCAAGGAGTCTGACCGCCTTCGAAAGCCGGTCCCTTGCCGCCGCCGGATCTGCTGTTCTGTCCGTTTTCGCCTCTGCCGGAGGTCTTTCCATGGCAACCAGGGCCTCTGCCTACTCTTTTAGACTTCTTTGTTGAACCCATTGCGGGATATAAATCTGTTAACTTCATTATGGGATAATCCCCTTTCTTAAATTCTTGCAATATGCGAAAAAAGACCGTCCGCCGCCCTGCCCCGGGCTTACCGGCAGAAGCATTACGAACTCTGCCGTTTCAAACCGGGTAAGCACAGCAAACGGCCTGTGATTACCGCATTATAAAAACGTTATATCGACCGAAATTACTGAAGAATCTCGTTGAGAGCCTTGCCGCGGAGGGCTGCTGTTTCGTTTGCTCTCTTAAGCTCCTTAAGGGCCTTGATAGCGCAGTAAACAATGTTTATAGCGTTATCTGAACCGAGGGACTTAGTAAGGATATCCTTGATTCCAGCCTGTGTTACAACAGCTCTGACAGCTCCGCCGGCAATTACACCGGTACCGGGAGCAGCGGGTCTGAGCATAACTTTAGCAGCTCCGAACTTTACTGTTGTCTCATGGGGGATTGTCGTTCCGACGATCGGAACAGAAACTATGTTCTTCTTAGCTTCTTCGGCACCTTTTCTGATTGCCTCAGGAACCTCGCTGGCCTTGCCGAGTCCGGCTCCTACGAGTCCGGCTCCGTTTCCAACTACTACGAGGGCGCTGAAGGAGAATCTCTTTCCGCCTTTTACTACCTTGGCTACTCTGTTAAGCTTTACGACAGTTTCTGTGAATTCTTTGTCTCCAGTTTCTATTCTTGCCATTGTTTCCTCCAATTAGAATTGAATACCGGCTTCGCGCAGGCTGTCAGCCAAAGCAGCTATTCTTCCGTGATATTTATAACCGCCTCTGTCGAAAACGAGCTTGTCAAAGCCTTTTTCTTTCATGCGCTCGGCAAGAACAGCTCCGACCTTTTTCGCTTTTTCGGTCATGTTGATATTTTCTTCGAAACCTTTTTCAAGAGAGCTTGCCGAAAGCAGAGTGTGTCCGGCAACATCGTCTATAAGCTGAACATATATGTGACGAAGGCTTCTGAAAACGGAAAGACGTGGTACCTCGGCATTGCCGCTGAGTTTTCTGCGGAGCCTGGCATGTCTTTTTTGTCTTAAACTATTACGGGAGATCTTGTTAATCATTACCGCACATCCTTCTTAAATTCTATTTACCGGTCTTTCCGGCTTTTCCGAGTTTCTTGATTATAACCTCATCTGAATATCTGAAGCCTTTGCCTTTGTAAGGTTCAGGGCGTCTGAGGTCTCTGATATCAGCAGCGATCTGACCGATCTGCTCTTTGTCGATGCCTTTGATTTTCAGCTTTACAAGACCCTTTTCAGTTGCTATTTCGAAAGAAATGCCTTCGATTGGCTCAATCGGAACAGTGTGAGAGAAACCGCAGGAAATCTCAATGCCTTTGCCCTTGTAAGGAACAATCTTGTATCCGACGCCTACGAGATGAAGCTCTTTCTCAAATCCGGCTGAAACGCCGACAACCATGTTGTTGATAAGAGTTCTCGTAAGTCCGTGAAGAGCTCTCTGCTCCTTCTCATCGGATCCGCGCTCTACCTTTATCTTGCCGTCTTCCATAGTAATCTTCATGTCTGTGCTGAAGACTCTGGAAAGCTCGCCCTTTGCTCCCTTTACGGTAACCTTGTTTCCTTCAGCGATTGTGACTGCGACGCCTGCAGGAACGGTAACAGGAGCTTTGCCTATTCTTGACATTTAAAAAATCCTCCTACCAGATATATCCTAAAATTTCGCCGCCGACGCCATTAAGCTGAGCGTTCTTGCCGGTGATGACTCCCTTGGAAGTCGAAACGATTATAACTCCGAGTCCGCCGAATATGCGGGGGATCTCCGTCTTTGACTTGTAGATGCGAAGTCCGGGTTTGCTGACTCTCTTGATTCCGGAGATAACTCTCTCACGGTTCGGGCCGTATTTCATTTTAATTCTGATAACGCCCTGGGCAGCACCCTGGGGGTTGATCAGCTGGTAGTCGGCAATAAATCCCTCTTCCTTCAATATCATCGCAATATGCTCTTTTATCTTTGAAGCAGGAACATCGACCTGTTCGTGATAAGCGATGTTTGCATTTCTTAAACGAGAGAACATATCAGCAATAGGATCTGTCATTCCCATAAAAATATCCTCCACTAGAATGTGACATAAATTGAAATTTTCTGTCGGAAGCGCATCCGCTCTTAAAAGGCGGGCCCGTTCCTGCAATAAAGGGTCAGGGCCGCTGAAATGCGGATTCCATTTCATTTTCTGCCGGATTCCAGCAATTCCGGAAGAAAGCAATGCAATGCCTTTACAGGCTATATTTCAAGTTTTGTCAAACTGTTATCCGGAGTATCAGGGGTGCATCAATCCCGTTCTCGACACATAACAGCCCGAAAAAAACCTCAGGTCAGCTTTGCTGGAAGCTTCCCTTTACATGAAAAAAGCTTTACCGCCCAAAGAAATAATCCGAGGGCGGAAAACTTTGACATTCTTATTTAATTACCAGCTTGACTTTGATACTCCGGGGATCTCACCCTTGTGAGCCAAAGTTCTGAAGCATATCCTGCACATAGAGAATTTTCTAAGATATGCTTTTGGTCTTCCGCAAACCTGGCAGCGATTTACCTGTCTTACGGCAAATTTAGGCTCTCTGTTTGCTTTTACTATCATAGATGTCTTGGCCATGAAAAACCTCCAACCAATGTAACGAAATTAGTTTTCTTTTAAGGGGCAGCCGAGGAGCTTTACGAAATATCTGGCTTCCTCGTCGGTCTTCGCTGTCGTGACAATATTGATGTCCATTCCTCTGACTTTGTCCACTTTATCATACTCTATCTCGGGGAATATTGTCTGTTCCTTGAGACCGAAAGCGTAGTTGCCTCTGCCGTCGAACGACTTAGCGGAGAGACCTCTGAAGTCGCGGATTCTGGGGAGGACTACATTGAAGAGCTTGTCAAGGAAGGTATACATTCTGAGGCCTCTCAGAGTAACCTTGCATCCTATCTTTGCTCCCTCACGGAGCTTGAAGGCTGCGACCGACTTTCTAGCTTTCGTAATTACAGGGGCCTGTCCAACGATCTGGCTCAGATCTTTTACAGCCGATTCAAGAGCCTTGGGGTTCTGAAGGGCTTCGCCGAGTCCGATGCTGACGACTACTTTCTCAAGTCTGGGCACCATATTAATATTTTCATACTGGAATTTCTCTTTGAGGAGAGCGACGATCTCTTTGTCGTATTTTTCTTTAAGTCTGTTGTTCATTATAAATCCACCTTCTGACAAGTTCCATCAAGCTTATCCCCTGCCTTGAAAGGGAGGGATTCGGAAACTTTATATATTATCCTTTTTTAAAAGGGCTATGTCAAGCCCTTTTTATATTTTTATATTATCTGCTTTGTGGGAAGCATTGATTTCGAAATCCGGACGGGAGGGCTTTGGCCTTCCCGTTATTATAAACCGGATACCCGGGAGCCGGAGCTCTTCAGGTATCCTGATTTATTGTGCGATCGCCCTTCCGGCAGCGAACGGGCGGTCATTCAAAAGATTACGCTTATATCTCTTCTCCGCATTTTCTGCAGACTCTGATGCGTCCGGCTTTGTTGTCAGAAAAGATCTTTTTGACTCTTACGGGCTTGTCGCACTTGGGGCATACAAGCATAACCTTGCATGAGTGCATAGGCATTGCCTTTTCAATTATGCCGCCCTGTGGAACCTGCGGAGGTCTTGCCTTTGTATGGCGCTTTCTCATATTAACGCCGTCAACAATTATTGTGCCCTCATAAGGCATGACCTTGGAAACTTTTCCTTTTTGACCTTCATACTTGCCGGAAACGACGACAACTGTATCGCCTTTTCTGACATGAATCTTAGCCGGTTTTCTAACTTTATTTGCCATAATTTTACCACCTTTGAACAGCGCCGTTAAGAAGGCGCATTCGCAAAATCGAAACCGCTTTGATTAATTTCTGACGGCTTCTGTGTTTCCGGGGTCATCCACGGCCCTTAAGGCCATGGCTGATTATTATTTCCGATTTTCGGGAAAACTCCCGGATTAGATTAGAGAACCTCGGGGGCGAGAGAGCAGATTTTCATGAATTCCTTGTCTCTGAGCTCTCTTGCGACTGGCCCGAAGATACGGGTTCCCTTAGGATTAAGCTGATCGTTGATGATAACTGCTGCGTTCTCATCAAATCTCAGATAGGAACCGTCGGGTCTTCTTATTTTGTTCTTTGTGCGGACGACAACCGCCTTTACCACGTCGCCCTTCTTTACAGCGGCTCCGGGTATGGCTTCCTTTACGGATGCCATAATGATATCCCCTACATGGGCAAATTTATGATGAAAGCCTTTTTTGACTCTGATGCACATTATTTCTTTTGCGCCGGAGTTATCGGCAACTCTTAATCTGCTCTGTTGCTGAATCATAGCTGTTACTCCTCTTTGATAATCGCTCTTAACAGGGGTTAAGCCTGCAGATACCTGAGTTAATATAATAACATATCAGCTCAAATATTGCAAGCTTTACACCCGGATTATTTTGCTTTTTCGAGAATCTCGACGACTCTCCAGCATTTGTCCTTGCTCAGAGGCCTTGTTTCCATGATCTTAACGAGGTCGCCTTCATGGCAGCCCTGCTCGTCATGAGCTTTGAACTTGGATACTTTTTTGATTATTTTCTTGTAAACAGGATGAGCAAACTGGCGTTCGCAGAGAACTACAACCGTCTTGGTCATCTTGTCGCTGACAACTTTGCCGATCCTGACTTTTCTCAAATTTCTTTCTTCAGCCATCTCAATGTACCTTTCCTGAAGCCTGGGCCTATTCAGCGGCAAGCTGCTTTTCGGTTATGATAGTGTTTATGCGGGAGATAAGGCGCTTGTTCGTCCTGATCTTCGAGAAATCTCC
>JAKSUM010000052.1 GCA_024409025.1 bacterium
GTCCTATTGTATACATGAGCGTAAATTCCTTATATTAATTTTTTTTAAAAATCTTGACCTAAAGTTAGGTTTATATATTATGATAATATTATAATATACAAACGCAGCTTTTTCAAGATAATATGCGCATTTAAACGGAGGTAAGAAAATGAAGCGGCTTATGGGAGCTCTTCTCTGCCTAATGCTGGTATCAGGTATGACTGGCTATGCAAAGGCAGATTCAAAAATACATGCAGATTCAGAAGCTGTGGCTCAGAAGCAAACTGCTACAGGCAGCGTAAAGACGGAGGCGGAAAAAATGTTAAAGACGAAAGAATTAAATTTAGTTTCAGAGTGGGACAAGACATTTCCCAAGAGCGGCAAAACAGGACACAAAAAGGTTACTTTTATAAATCGTTATGGGATAACTCTTGCCGCAGACATGTATATTCCAAAGAATGCGGCCGGAAAGCTGCCTGCTATTGCCGTATGTGGCCCTTTTGGAGCCGTTAAGGAGCAGTGTTCAGGACTGTATGCACAGGCAATGGCAGAGAGAGGATATCTTACCATTGCTTTTGATCCGTCATTTACAGGCGAAAGCGGTGGAGAGCCGAGATATATGGCATCTCCGGATATCAACACCGAAGACTTCATGGCGGCTGTTGACTTCCTGTCTGTTCAGGAGAATGTCGATCCGGACAGGATCGGAATCATCGGCATCTGCGGATGGGGCGGATTGGCTCTCAATGCGGCAGCTCTTGACACACGAATAAAGGCTACAGCCGTATCAACCATGTATGACATGTCAAGAGTCAATGCCAACGGATATTTTGATTCGGAAAATTCAGAGGAACAGCGACATGCCAAAAAGACGGCAATGAATGCCCTCAGAACAGAGGAATATAAAAATGGCAAATATTCAAGAGCAGGCGGATGTCTGCCGCTTCCTGTTCCGGAAGACGCCCCATTTTTTGTAAAGGACTACAGCGAATATTATAAAGGAAGGGCATATCATTCAAGAAGCCTTAATTCTAATGAGGGATGGAACAGGATTGGATGCATGTCCTTTATGAACCAGCCGATACTGCAGTACAGCAATGAGATTAGAAATGCTGTGTTAATTATTCACGGCGATAAGGCGCACAGCTATTATTTTGGCAAGGATGCTTATGAGGCTATGATCAGAAACAGCAAATACGCTGCGAATAAAGAGCTTCTTACCATTCAGGGAGCATCTCATACGGATCTGTATGATAACTTGGATGTGATTCCATTTGATAAGATACAGAAATTTTTCAAAGAAAACGGAGTAGGATAAGCATATGGCAAAGAAGGTTCTTATTATATCAACAAGTCTTCGCAGAGGCAGCAATTCCGAGCTTTTGGCAAAGGAATGCTGGAAAGGGGCAAAAGAAGCAGGGCATGATGCGGAGCTGGTTTCACTGAAAGGGAAAGACATAAAATATTGCACAGGCTGCCTTTCATGCCAAAAAACAGGAGCCTGCGTGCTAAAGGACGATGTTTCTGAAATCATGGAAAAAGTCAGGGAAGCGGAAGCTATAGTCTATGCAACTCCAATTTACTATTATGAAATGTGCGGACAGATGAAGACGCTTCTCGACAGGCTGAATCCATTATATGCTGCAGATTATGCCTTCAGGGATATTTATATGATTGCAGCTGCTGCTGAGAATGAGGACAGCGCATTTGAAAAGGCTTTCAACGGACTGCAGGGATGGGTCGACTGTTTTGAAAAGGCAGAATTAAAAGGTATGGTTGCTGGTAGCGGTATAAGCGGAGCAAATGAGGCATCCAATCACAGCGCGGTTATGAAGAAAGCTTTCGAGCTTGGAAAGAATCTATAAGGGTAAGATGTGCGAATGGGGAGAACAAAATAGGCACTAAAGCAACATCCCATGCTCAGACCTCCATACCATAGACCTGCAAGAATATAGAGGATTAAATAAATTTTCTGTCAAATTAATTATATATACTTTCAATAACAGCTAAAAAATCAGAAAAAAGGAACAAGAAAAAATGGCAAAATGGAAATGCACGGTATGCGGCTATATTCACGAAGGAGACACGGCTCCTGAAAAATGCCCTAAATGCAAACAGCCTGCAGAAAAATTCGTAAAAATTGAAGAGCCTAAAAAAAGCCTGTATTCAGGAACAAAGACGGAAAAGAACCTTTGGGAAGCTTTTGCAGGCGAATCACAGGCAAGAAACAAGTATACCTACTTTGCATCGGTAGCTAAAAAAGCAGGATACGAGCAGATAGCGGCCCTTTTCCTCCAGACGGCAGAAAACGAAAAAGAGC
This sequence comes from bacterium, assembly GCA_024409025.1. GTDB lineage: Bacteria > Vulcanimicrobiota > CADAWZ01 > CADAWZ01 > CADAWZ01 > JAKSUM01. The sequence goes on from JAKSUM010000052.1 coordinate 2,300, forward strand.
ATGCAAAGCTCTGGTTCAAGGCTCTCGGAGAGCTCGGCGACACCCCGACAAACCTTCTCCATGCTGCTGAAGGCGAAAATGCGGAATGGACAGACATGTATGAGAGAATGGCAAAGGATGCCGAAGAAGAAGGCTTTACCGCTCTCGCAGCACAGTTCAGAGGTGTAGCTGCAATTGAAAAGGCGCATGAAGAGAGATACAGGGCCCTTCTCAAAAACATCGAAGCAATGGAAGTCTTCAAAAAGAGCGGAGTAACAATATGGGAATGCCGTAACTGCGGACATATTGCAGTTGGGCTTGAAGCTCCTCAGGTCTGCCCCGTATGCAACCATCCTCAGGCATTCTTTGAAGTAAGAAAAGAGAACTATTAATATATATTGTTTTTCAGATAGCGTATATCAGTTAAAGGGGTATACGCTATTTTTTTTATTGTTTTTAAAAATATAATTAAAGAAAAGGCTAAGGCGCGATGTTCGACAATCTTGACTTATCCGGGCTGTTTGAAACGGAAAAAGAATATGCGGAAGGATATTCATTCGGCAGGCTTACGGACGAAATGATAAAAAGAGCGGAACAGAATATAGGATACAGGCTTCCAAAAGCTTATATAGACCTCCTTAAGATAAAAAACGGAGGAGTCATAAAGAACCGCGATTTATGGTTAAGGGCAATATACGGAATCAGTCCTGCAGAGAAAGGATGGAATTCCCTTGAATTGATGTTCTGCCATTGGATTTGGGAATGGGAGTACCCAAACATAGGCATCCCATTCGGAGAAACGCAATCCGCAGGACATGACATGTATTTTATGGATTTCAGAAGGCTGAACGGCTCGGGAGAGCCTAAAATATCTCTTGTTGATATCGAGACGGAGGAAATAAGGCATATTGCCGACAGCTTTGAAGAATTCATATATGATGCAATTAATTGTGGAAAACAGGAATAGACATTCATAAACGAATGCAATGAAAGATTATTTTTTTTAAAAATAAGGGATAAATTCGGTCTTCACAGAATAATAAATGATTGACCGCAATCCTTTACAGGATTAGCGCTCACAGACGGACATGCATACAACAAGGAGACATTTAAATGAGATACAAGGGACTCTCATCTCAGCAAGTTGAAGAAAGCCGTAAATCGAACGGAACCAACGCATTAACGCAGATTCCTCCGGACCCGCTTTGGAAAAAGATTCTCGAGGGATTCAAGGATCCTATGATCATAATCCTTATGGTGGCTTTAGCCGTACAGGTTGTACTCTTCTTCATGCATCAGGCTGAATTATATGAGCCTATTGGAATACTTATAGCAATAATAATAGCTAACGGCGTTTCGTCGTTGAGCGAGAATAAGCAGGAAAACAAGGCATCAGCACTCAAAGAGGAAGAAGAAGGCAAAGAGATGGCAAAAGTCATCAGAGACGGCAAAATGCAGGAAATCCATGTCAGCGACGTTGTTCTCGGAGACATAGTATATCTTCAGTCCGGAGATAAGATTCCTGCAGACGGAATTGTCATGGAAGGCGAATTGAAAGTAGATCAGTCTTCCCTTAACGGCGAGACTGAAGAGGCTGAAAAAATCCCCTTCAAAGAAGGCGAAGAATACGACAAAAAGAACCTGCTGAACAAATACTATGCATACAGAGGCACGGTTGTATGCGGCGGCGAAGGGTATCTTGAGGTAAAGGAAGTCGGAGATAAAACCCTATTTGGAGAGCTGGCTCTCGAAGTTCAGGAAGAAACAAGGAAAACTCCTCTTCAGGTAAAGTTAACCAAGCTGGCTCAGCAAATTTCAACCTTCGGCTATATCGGAGCCACGGCAATCATACTCGGAATCATATTAAAGACCGTCATAACAGGTCAAATGCCGTCGGATGCTGCCGGATGGATACGCCTGACCATGGATGCAATAACAGTAGCAGTGACTATTATTGTCTGTGCTGTTCCGGAAGGGCTTCCAATGCTTACTTCAATACTTCTCTCCTTCCAGAGCCTGAAGATGGCAAAGGATAATGTCCTTGTAAAGAAGATACACGGACTTGAAACTGCCGGAAGCTTAAGCATACTCTTCAGCGACAAGACGGGCACAATTACTGAAGGCAGACTGTCTGTTGTTGAAATTACAACCGGTAACGTAAATACATTCAGCAGTCTTACAGGCGTCAATAACTCGCTGTCTGAAGACATAGTTACCGGAATAGGCGTAAACAACGGTGCTGTAGCTTCTGAAGGGGCAATAATAGGCGGAAACAGCACGGACAGGGCCCTTATGACATTTATCGTAGGGGAAAAGGCTGAAATAAAGACGGCAAAAGAGGATATCGTCGTATTTAACTCGTTTGATTCCAACAAGAAATCCTCAAGCGTCACAATAAGGAAAGACGGAAAAACCTTCACATATGTAAAGGGAGCCCCTGAAAAAATCATTGAAAAATGCGTAAGCTACATCAATGAAAAAGGAGAGTCAAAGGAATTTGCTGACAAGAGCGCCCTTATTTCTTATATAGACACTCAGGCAAGACGTTCCATGAGGCTTCTCGCAGTCGCCAAGGCGGAAGGCGAGGCTGACGATGCAAACCTTACCTTAGTATGTGTTCTCAGTATAAGAGACAATGTGCGCAAGGAAGCCGTTGACGCAATAAAGGAAGCTCAGAATGCCGGCATACAGGTTGTAATGATTACCGGTGACAGAAAAGAGACGGCGGTCGCAATAGCAAAAGAGGCAGGACTTATTACAAGCGATAACGATATAAGCCTTACGTCGTCAGAGCTTGGAGCAAAAAGCGACGATGAAATCAAGAAAATCCTTCCTTCACTAAGAGTTGTATCAAGAGCGCTTCCGACAGACAAGAGCAGGCTTGTGAGAATAGCTCAGGAAATGGATTATGTTGTGGGAATGACAGGCGACGGAGTAAATGATTCTCCAGCCCTCAAAAAGGCGGATGTCGGATTTGCCATGGGAAGCGGAACAGAAGTTGCTAAAGCGGCCGGAGAAATCACAATTCTTGATGACAACTTCCTTTCAATCGAAAAAGCAATCCTCTATGGAAGGACGATGTTCAAGAGCATCCGCAAGTTCCTTGTATTCCAGCTTACCGTCAATGTGGCTGCTGTTCTTACCTGCTTCATTGGACCAATGTTCGGTCAGAACGTCGTCCTTACAGTAGTCCAGCTGCTCCTGATAAATCTTGTAATGGACACTCTTGCGGCAATAGCCTTCGGCAGCGAGCCCGCCCTCAAGGAATATATGAAGGAAAAGCCCATACCGAGACAGGAAAACATAATCAGCACCGGCATGATTGCTCAGGTTCTGATAAACGCTCTCTATATCACGTTTATCTGCCTTGCAATCCTCTTCCTTCCTGCTCTCAGAGACCTCTTCGGAGGAGACGAAATGTACAGAACCTCGGCATTGTTTGCAACCTTCATGATGGCAATCACGTTCAACGGCTTCAATGCAAGAACCTCCAGCATCAATGTTTTTGAGAATCTCGGACGCAATATGAATTTCATATTTGTAATGCTCGGCGTTCTTGCGCTTCAGTTCGTATTCGTGACATTTGGAGGAAAGATGCTTCATGTAGAGGCGCTTTCCTTACAGTCATGGCTAATATGCTTAGGACTTGCATTCCTTGTAATTCCGATAGACATAATAAGAAAGCTTATCATGAACAGGAAGTAAGCATTTCCTGACAGAAAGCTAATAAAAATTAAAAATCCCCAGCAATTCGGCTGGGGATTTTTATTAGCCTTAATCAGGCAAATTATACTGAAGCAATTTTTAAAATTCTTTCAGGCAGAGTTTTTATTTCTAATATCCGGTTTTTTTTATAAGCTTTATGATTTCAGACGCTTTTAGGGCTTTTCCCATGGAAACGACCTTCTCGTTTATGACAAGAGCAGGTATTTTTTATTCGCATTGCTTTCGGCATGATCAGATGTCTTTTCTAACCATGCTTTTTCAACGTTACAAAATTCAATATTTAATGCATCACAATACGCCTTTAATCTCTTCATAGTTGAAACATTAGGACTCATTTTACCGGTCTCCAAACGATTAACTGTTGAAAACGATACTCCAATACGTTCTGCAAACTCTACCTGCGTACAATATCCCTTTTTTCTTATAAATATAATCTCATCTGATAAGCTCATAGCGTTGCACCGTCCTTTCGCAAGCATTATTATGGCGAAAATATAGCGTTTTGACAAGGTGATTCAAAAATTTTTACAAATAAAAACTGCCCTGTAATAGAGCAGTTAATATAATTTCCCAGTCATAGGTAATTAAATAGATTTCGTTAATTTGACCTAATAGTTTTCATCTCAGATCACACAACAATCTATCTTTTAGTTCAATCTTTTTCATTGTTTCAAAGTTATATTCAAAAATCGAAGCGATAATAATCTGATTATCTTTAAAATCTCTCTTCAGAATATCCATCATCAAAATAATATTCTTATCATCGACTTCTTTACCTCTTGGCGAATCAAGAATTATAGGAAGTTTTATATTCAGTTTTTTCTCAATCTCTTTAATATAAGCAAGCTTAAAGGCAAAAACCATTTTATGAAGTACTGCCCCTGTAAGTTCCTTTAGATTCGATGTAAATAAATATTTTTGAGTAACGCTTTCCGAGTTTCCTATGCCCAGTTCTGTAGCATAGGCTACAACTGTTTGATACATCGACATCACAACAGAATTGTCCGATCTCGACAACCTGGATATTTCCTCTCTTAATTGCTTCCTTTCTTTCACTAATTCATCCATTGCTTTCTTTATCGCAACTTGATTCATAGGAAGTTTAACTATCTGTTTATCGAATACCTCTGCCAAAGATTCCGACTTAAAAAAAGCCAACTGTTGTTTCTCATTTGTCTGTTGAGAAGAAATTCCTTCAATATTTTTTAGTACTTCTGACAATTCTTGCATTAATATTTTTTTCTTCGCTATCAAATAGTCGACCGAGTCATTTAACCCAACAATATTGTCTTTTGTAACATTTATTTGTTGGCCATCTTCAGTAAGCACCAACAACTTCATTTCATCAACAAAGTCCATAAACTTCTTATTACCACTAATACTTTGCCCAACTCTTGATATTTCCCGTTGAAGATTAGTTTTTTCTATCAGAAGCTGTTGCAACTCTGCGTCAGTTTCTTCTTCGTAAGTATCAGCTATCAAAGTATCCTGTTGTACACTATCTCTATATTGTGCAATACTATACATTTGCTTATACTTTGATAAGTCTGAATTTACTTGACGTTCACGTGCTATCAATTTAGAACAATCAAGACCTGAAATACCTCTTATTAATTCTTCAATATTGAAGTGTATACTTCCAATAACTACACCTCGATTAAGTAAAGTCCAACCTTTTTCTTGATCAAAGTAATATGCCCCCAAAATGTTATGTAAAATATCTTTATTCTTTGTCCCAAATAACAGTTCATGCAAATCATCTTGTTGTTCAGGTAATGCAAATGATTTATCTTCACCATCTATTG
>JAKSUM010000053.1 GCA_024409025.1 bacterium
AAGGATTGCCTAGCATTAGGTGGAAACTTAAATATCAAACTTCTTAGAAAGAGCCTAAGGCTCTACGAAGCCCACTTCCTTTAGGTAGTGGGTAGTTCACCTTGCCTAATTGATAGTCATGTGATAATATTTAGTAAAATATGCTTTAAATTTTTTTATATAAAGGAGTAATATTTTGAAAATAACTCTTAAAATTCTTATATGTGCGGTTCTTTTTATGCTTATGCCTATGTGCTGCAGCGCTGAGAATGTGAAAAGAATTGCCGTTTTGGATTTTGATTCCGCTTCCGGAATATCAAATTGGTGGTCATCATATTCATGGGGAGGCAATTTCAGGCCGGGGGAGGCTGTTGCGTCCGCTCTGACAACCAGACTTGCCAATTCCTCTAAGTTTGTGGTTGTTGAAAGAGAGGCTTTGGATGCGATTTTAAGAGAGCAGAAGCTTGGCGCTTCAGGAGCTGTTTCTCCTGAAACTGCATCTGAAATGGGCCGGCTTATCGGAGCAAGATATCTCGTTATCGGAACAGTTACGGAATTTTCCCTTACAAGCGATGGGGGAGGAGGCAGCATCAGGGTTCCTATTAGCGGAATCAGCCTTGGTCTTGGTGGAAAAGCCAACAAGAGAGTCAGGGTTTCATGCGAATGCAAGGTTGTTGATACTGTCACAGGAGCAATAGTTATGGCTTCTTCTGCAAGGAAGGATATGACTGTCAGCTCCGGAGGACTCAGCGGATTTTATAGAGGCTACGATCTCGGAGGCAGAGGAGGGGAGCTTCCTTCTTCAGCCCTTGGTAAGGGAATATATGAGGTAGCCCAGTCGCTTGCGAATGATATTGCGAGCGGAAAATTTTAAGATATATCCGCATCTCCAAAGATTGAAGGATATGTCCTTGACCAAGACGGCCACAGCGTATTCCTTAACTTTACTTCTGCAGACAGGGTATGCAAAAATATGGTTTTCAAGGTGATGCGTTCCAAGTCGGTAAGAGATCCCAGAACTGGTCAGTTAAGGACTGTGAACAAGACCATCGGAAAAGTCAAGGTAATAGATGTCAGCGAATCATCTACCGAGTGCGAAATCATAAGCGAAGGCGATGATATACAGGCTGGAGATAAGGCAATAAAGGAATAGTGATATTACAATCAGGCTGTCAAAGCCTGATTTTTTTTGAGGTGTTTAATTGTTTAAAATATTTTCATTGCTATTGATTGTTTTTATTTCATCAGGAGCCTCATGGGCATATACCGCTGTATCTGACGGCTATTTTCAGAACGGCAGACATGTCAGAATAAAGCCTGCTGAAGTGAAGCGCCAAGGGATTTATAATGAGGGGCAGTCTTCCGCAGCTGTCGGAGAATTTGAGTTGAAGGGAATTTATATATCAAGGGATTCAAGAAATTCGCTTCATGATAAAAAGAATATGTCATTTTTTAAGGCCGGACGGGATTCTTTTGTAACATCGACAGATCCTTTTGTCGTTGTTTCTGAAAAAGTATCTCTTCCAAAAGAGCCCGGCAGATATTCCTTTGTCCATTCTGCAGGATTCCGTGGGGGCATAGAATCAAAATGCGAATGGGAGTACCGTGTTTTCCCTGACGGCTATAGCAGGCTGTCGGGCAGAGTGAACGGCGGGACCAGTAAGGGGTATTATGACGGGGACAGGATTCCTTCCGCAGAGCTTGTCAGTGTATTCCCGATTGAATATATAGCTCCATATGCTTCTGAATCGATATCCTTGAGGTCGTCTTCAGAAGAGCTTGATGTGCCATTTTATGTCCTTCCTTCCGGAGCTTCAGATGATGATGGGGGAGTGCTTATGAAGGCGTCCTTCAGAGGCGAAAAGGAATTTCCCTTCCTGTGGAGATGCTCCGTATATGTAAAGCGCGAAGGAAAAAATATTATAGAGTATACGGACTGCGGAAGAGCGGAAAAACAGAGAAAATTTTCCTGGGATGGAATGACCTCACTTGGATTTAAGGCGGAACCCGGACAGCATTTTCTGTCGACTGAGGTTTTTGCCGATACTCCTGACGGACTTATTGAGCTGCAGGCTCATGAAAGGGAAATTTTTCTCGAGGAATATCCCAGATTTTTCATAAAGGACAAATCTGGGGAAATTATTGCCGATTCACGTTTTGACGGAATATCCGCATCGGATTTTAAGCATAGATTTCCCCTTATGTCCGGCTATGAATTTATGAAGTCTCCTGCCGCTTTGGGATATGCCTGCAACAGAATTTACATGAGAAAGGGAAACGGGGAGCTTCATCTTTACCTTTCATGTCCTGGAGAAAAGTTTTCAGGGGAGGCTGTTGTTTCGTCTGATATCCGCAGGCCTGTATATGTTGAAATGAAAGAATCTGCGCCTTCCGTCTATAAGGGGATTATGCCTGTGACGGAATCTCCCGTATCTAAAAAGGGATGCCTTGCGGTAGGACCTTCTCTTGACGGCGCAAAAAGCTATGCTTTCCTTGATATCACATATCCGGAGGATTCTGATGCCTTTGCTGCTGTTCTGAAGTCCAAGGGCTGGCAGGCAAGGGGAGAAATTTTCCCTGATGACTTTGAAATGCCGCATAAGGAGCTTTTTCTTAACGATTTTATAAGAAGCGGCGGATTTGAGAGGCTTTCCTGCTCATGCGGTAAGTTCTCGGCATCTTTTATGATGAAAAACCAGTCTTCGCTCTTCTATTATTCAGGACATGGATGGGGAGACGGAAGCATTTTTCACGGCAAGGCGTTCTTTTTCCCTGAAAGGGATATGAAGGAAGGCGATTGGAATGACGGAATGGAAGCTGCGATTTTTTCGTCATGCTCGGTTCTTGACATAATGAACTTTAAGAACAGAAAGTTCACGGAGCTTGGACATGTCAATTATTCCCCTGGCAAATATTGGGAAAAAATGTCTGGAGGAAGACCTGCCCTGTTGGGATATAACTGGTCCACATTTGAAGGAAAGCCTCCGAATGCCTTCGATACCAGAGTTATAAGGGCGTTCCTTTCCGAATATTTTTCAGGCAAGCCCTATGTCTCCGGATGGTTTAATGCCAATTTTTCCAATAATGAGTCCGAATGCCCCTGCGCAATATACAAGGGGACATATTATTACGTTATGGGCGGAAGGGTATGTGAATACCCTGGGGAAAAATGGCAGATAAAGGGTCCGATAGAATAGGCTGATTCTTGTAAACTTGATTTATAATATTTGTAACATTTTGTTAATAATATAAAAATAAAGTTTACATATTTAAGATTGTTACTGCTTTCTGCTGTGGTATAATATATTTAAATAAAAGGACATTGTAACCTCAGTGAAGGATGTGGTAAAATGCTAAATGCAATAAATCCTGCCGCAAGGGGAATCGAGCAGCTTAACAATCCGTACTCGGTTTCTGCGGGCGGGACTGGACGGGCTGAAAGCTGCAGCGAGGCTTTAAGACCTGAAGCAGTTACGGATATGGTTGATGTCGATGGAATTGAGCAGGCAGAGGAGGATGGTTCTCCGGATGTTCAGGCTCTTGTAAGCGCGCTTTCACAAAGCCAAGGATTTGATGCCGGAATACAGCAGCAGTTTGCTATGAATTCGTCTTCCGGAGCATTTGAAGGGCTTGAGCAAGGCATACAGCCAGGAGGGGTTTTCATGCCTCCATATCAAGGATGATAAAAAAAACCGGCAGAATTCTGCCGGTTTTTTTTATATCTGTACTGGAATGAACGGAGGGTTTTCCGGAATGATTCTGACTTCATTTGAAAGAATTATTCCTTCCTTTTCCAAAGCAAGTTTTTTCAGCCTTTCGGCAAGTCTTATTATGTCATTGGATGATGCGCCGCCCCTGTTTTCTATAAAGTTGCAGTGTCTGTCCGATACGAATGCTCCGCCCTCATTCATTCCCCTTGCTCCAAGCCTGTCAAGAAGGGCTCCTGCCGAGATCTGACTGCCGTCAGGGGCTTTGGGATTTTTAAAAAAGCATCCGCAGGTGTGCTTTAATGGCGACGGATGGCCGCTTACCCTTGGTATCATTGCTTTTTTCATTCCGGCAATTATTTCCGCATGATTTGACTCATTAAGCCTTACTATTATTGATACGGAAACTGTTTCGGGATCTTCTTTTTGGGGAAAGCCGTTTCTGTAGGAAAATGGCATTTCTTCAGCGGACATTGCGAAAAATCCCTTTTGCTTTGAAAAAAATGATGCGGATTCTATTATTTCTGATATTGATTTTCCGCATGCGCCCGCATTGCCTGCCATTGCTCCGCCCACAGTTCCAGGAAGTCCTGCGAGGAATTCTGCCCCGCTTAATGAGCGTCGTATGCAGTATGATGAGAATTCTTTTACCGTGGTACCGCTTCCAAGCTCTATTCTCCCGTCCCCGAGCTCTCTGATTTGTGAAAATGAATTCTTTATTACAATTCCTCTTATCCCCGCATCGGGAAAGAGGACGTTTGTTCCGGAGCCTATGACTATTGCCGGAACGGAATCCCTTTCTGCACGTCCTAACACTGTAAGAAGGTCCCTGCGTGTTTTAGCTTCGCAGAACCAGTCTGCATTTCCTCCGGTCCTGTACCCTGACCATTTTGACAGGGGCTCGTTCTTTTTTATCTCTTTTAAAAAATTTTTAACCATGGCATGCTCTCTGATTGTTATTTTTCCCCGTCAGATATCATGAATGTTCCTGTTACGGGACTGCTTTCCTTGCCTCCGGGAAATACTGCTTTTACTGACCAGTAAAAAACTCCTGAGCCAAGATTTCCCCAGTTTACCCAGTTAGGCGTGTATCTGTTTATTTCAACGTCAGTCCATTTCGCTGAAGAGTCTGGGGTTTTGTCTTTCGATATGGCGATTTTATATGAGAGGGCGCCGTTTGCGTTTGCCCATACGAATGTTGGCGCTTTTGAGATATTCTTGCGGAATATCTGTGAGTTTTTGGGGGCGATTATGACCGGTGAGTCTATGGGAGACGATGAGACTATGTATTCGCAGGTCTCTGACAGGTATTTCTCAGGGGATATAATCTGCACGGCAAGGGAGTTTATACCGTCTTTAGACGCCATGACCCTGTCTGAAAAGGTTTTTTTCAGTTTGCCTGACTGTGGGATTATTTCCGAGAAAAAGCCTCCGGGAACTCCGTTTATTACCCAGCAGCCATGAACCTGCTGGCCTGGTATTCCGATTATTGAGCATTGGGCAGGTATTAAAGAGCCTTTAGGTATTACTGCTCCCGGATCCGGATCTGATACTGAAGCCCTGTAGGAAGTGCCTTCAGAAACAGTGGCAGATGCCTGTCTGTCAGCTATCAGGGTCTTTATTCCGGTTCTTATCGTAAAGAAATTGCCTTCGCTGTCCACGCCTTCAAAAAGCCGCCTTATGAATATTTTGCTTCCCTTCATCTGTTCGCCGATATTTCTTGGAACTGATATTGTCGATGGAAATTTGACTGTCTCCATGTCTTTTAGTATTAGACGCATGTCATCGGAGCTTCTGCTTATTTCCTGACCGTTTTCAGTCTCGTATACCAGTGTGCAGCGCTTTACTTCTCCGAGTCCTCCTCCGGATTCCTTGAAGTTGTACACTACATCCATGAATCCGCCTGGAGGAAGGGTCGCTTCTGACGGGAATGTGTATGCAAGGCATCTGAAGTTGCCGCCTATTGTAGTAAACTGGAGATCGCCGTCATACATGTTCTGTCTTTCTACCGCTGAAAGCAAATCATGGAATGAAACTGAATAGAAAGTATTTCTTTTTAGTGGTTCTGCGGGGGTGATTGTTACGGTCCTGAAATCATCGGAGTATCCTATTGTCGCTTTTAATGCTTTTTTTGACTGAAGCTCGTAGAGAACTCCGTTTCCGTCTACATTTGTGTTGACCCTGTTCCGGAATCTGAGGACTATGACCTGATCCAATGGCACGTTTTTTGCCCTGTGCTTAGGTATTGTTGATACCCTGTCCATCCATTGGGCTTCTGCCGCTTGTGAGAAAAACGCCAGCATGGCGCAGAGTATTGCTATAAATGCGTATGTTTTTTTTGCCATAAAAAATCTCCATAATTACATTTTAATTTTAGAGATTAGTTAATATTATGCCTTAATCCTGCGAAACGGGCTGGCGTCATAAAAAAACAAAAAAATAAAGTTAATCGTCTTGCAATATTAAACAACACATGCTATAATAATTCAGCTTTAGTGTAAAGTTCTATCATTCCGGAGAAATCCGCAGCCCCAAAAAACTGCGGCTGCTTTTGATAAGAGAAACTTGAAAGGACAGGTTTAATTCAATGAGATTCGATCTTCAGATATTTGCTCATAAAAAAGGAATGGGAAGCTCCAGAAACGGCAGAGACAGTAATTCTCAGCGTCTCGGACTCAAGAAGTTCGGCGGCAATGCTGTAATTCCCGGAAACATTATCCTCCGTCAGAGAGGCACCAAGTTCTTCCCAGGCGCAAACGTCGGAATGGGCAAGGACCATACAATTTTCGCAACAGCCGAAGGCGTAGTCACATTCGAGACTCGCAGAAACAGAAAGTACATATCTGTAACGGCGGAAGCATAAATATAACATATTCCGCTTTTACCTGCGGAATATCCGCCCGCAGAGCGGGCTTTTTTTCAACACGGGCAGAAGGCAGTCATGCCAAAAAAAGAGCTGAAATAACATGAGAGAGCGTTTTATCGACGAAGTTAAGATATTTGTAAAAGGTGGAGACGGCGGCAGCGGCTGCACGAGCTTCAGGCGCGAGAAATATATCGCTAACGGCGGTCCCGATGGCGGAGACGGCGGAAATGGCGGCAGCGTTATAATTGAGGCAGATGCGGGCGAGAATGATCTTCTTCAGTTTAAATACAAAGCCCACTTCAAGGCTGAGCGCGGAGTTCATGGACAGGGCAGCCGGAAGACTGGAAAGACAGGCAAGAATCTGACTCTCCAGGTGCCTCCGGGGACTATGATCTATGACTGCGAGACAGGGCTCCCTCTTTGCGATTTGATTGAGCATGGGCAGAAATTCACCGCAGCGGCAGGAGGGCGTGGAGGAAGAGGAAATGCCGGTTTTTCTACTTCCGTACGGCAGGTCCCCCATTTTTCGGAAAAAGGAGAGCCAGGAGAGGAAAGATGGATTCGCTTGGTTCTTAAGATTCTCGCTGATGCCGGAATCATAGGTTTTCCGAACGCAGGCAAATCATCGCTTCTGTCATTGCTGACTCCCGCAAATCCCGAAATTGCTCCTTATCCCTTCACGACGCTTTCGCCTGTTTTGGGCGTTATGAGAAAGGACGGTCAGGAAGCCATATTGGCTGATGTCCCCGGACTTATTGAAGGCGCCCATAAGGGACAGGGTCTCGGGCTTCTTTTTCTGAAGCACATAGAGCGAACAAGGATGCTGATTCATGTCATAGACATTTCAGACCCTTCTACTTCAGAGGATCCAATAAAGACATATGAGGCGATAAGAAACGAGCTTTGCCTGTATGACGAAAGCCTTCAGACTAAGCCGGAGATTGTTGTTCTTAACAAGACGGATCTGCTTGAAGATGAAAATGCTCTTGAAAAGGCTGTTTCCGCATTCAGAAAAGCAGGCATAGAGCCTTTCGCAGTATCGTGCGAAACTGGCGATGGTCTTGACGCGCTGGAGAAGCGGATATTTGAATGCGCAGAGAACGCCCCTCAGGTATCTGAAACTTTAATTCC
>JAKSUM010000054.1 GCA_024409025.1 bacterium
AGCGGCATACAGCCCACAGGCGTATTCACTCTCGGTAATTATATCGGGGCGGTAAGGAACTGGGGAAAGCTGCAGGACGAGTATGACTGCGCCTATTTCATTGCGGATCTTCATTCCCTTACAGTCAGACAGGAGCCTGCAGCACTCAGAAAGCAGACTATTGACGCTTTTGCCCTGCTTCTGGCATGCGGAATCGATCCTGATAAGAGTCTTGCGTTCATACAGAGCCATGTCAGGACTCATGCCGAGCTCGGATGGATTCTTTCATGCTATGTCCAGTTCGGCGAGCTTTCCAGAATGACCCAGTTTAAGGACAAGTCCCTTAAGCATGCGGATAATGTGAATGCCGGACTTTTCACCTATCCTGCCCTTATGGCTGCTGATATTCTTCTTTACCAGCCCGACTTCGTGCCGATAGGCGCTGACCAGAAGCAGCATCTTGAGCTGACAAGGGATATTGCCTACAGATTCAACCAGCTCTACGGCAACGTATTCCGCATGCCCGAGGGATATATTCCCAAGACGGGTGCAAGGGTCATGTCTCTGCAGAATCCGGAAAAGAAGATGTCCAAATCAGATCCGAATGCGGGCTCCTATATATCAGTTCTTGACGATCCAAAGGTTATTGTTAACAAGTTTAAGAGGGCCGTAACGGACTGCGAGACCGAGATATGCTTCAGAGAGGGCAAGGACGGCATCAATAACCTTATGACCATATATTCTGCAATAACGGGAATGTCTTTCGAGCAGATTGAAAGGGATTTTGCAGGCAAAGGATATGGCGAATTCAAGATTACTGTCGGAGAGACCGTGGCTGAAGAGCTCCGTCCGATAAGGGAAAAATTTGCAGAGCTTTCAAAGGACAGGAAATATCTCGAGGAAACATGGAAGAAGGGTGCGGAAATGGCTCTTAGAATATCCGAGAGAACCATTGCAAAGGCTAAAAAGAAAATAGGGCTTATCGCATAAATAAAAAAAGCAGGATTTTTCCTGCTTTTTTTATTGTCAGATTTTTAGGCTTAGGGCAATGCATTTGCATATCTCCGAGAGCTTGTTTCGGTTTCCACGCCTGCTGTCGCTTGGGGAGGAGCTTAGGACAAAGAGGTATTTGTCCATAAATTTTAGCTTCGGGTGCTTCTTGCTTGAGATATAGGTAAATCCGAGGCTCTTGAGATCCGAGATGTCGGCTTCAGTGAAGTTGTCGCCGTGCCCGAAGATTTTTTCCAGCTCCATGAGTATTTTTCTGCCGCGGCCTACGGATTTGTTCTGCGACAGAATCGAATTAAGTATGTCGAGCGGTCTGGAATCCGGAGGGCATTTTTCCTTTGCCTGCTCTAAAATGGAAAGCACGAAATCAATCTGCTCTCCCGGATAAAGATCTATTGGCTCTGTCTTCAGCATGCCTCCGCCTCTGAGGCTTTTTGATATGTTTTTTTCTATCTCAAGCTGCGCCTGAAGGCTGAGTATTTTTCTTTTAAGCTCCTTTGTCTCCTCGCTGTCGGAGGAATTTATAGATATGTCATAGCTGTCCATCGGATATTCTCCAGTTTTGTTTTTATTAATTTTAGCATAAAAAGCGGATAAAAAAAAATAACATAGAAAATTTTCTTTTAACGACATCAGAAGATAAAATGAAAGGCAGACTGAGGTGAACGGTTCAGGACTTTTTGAGAGAAGATTTATTGAAGGCGGTATTGACTACATAAAGCAGTTTGCCGAATGGATGCCCGGAGGCTTTTTTATATACAGGGCAGGCGGAATGGAAGAGATTCTTTTTGCGAATTCCTTTATGGCGTCCCTTATGGGCTGTGGCAGCGTTGACGAATTTATGGGCTATACAGGCAGATCTTTCAAGGGAATTGTGCATCCGGATGACCTTGCCGATGTCGAAAGGACGATAGATGCTCAGTCGGTCAGGGCAGGCGGCACAGAGCCTGATTATGCTGAATTCAGGCTTTTAAGGCATGACGGATCCGTAAGATGGATAAGGGCCTATGGCAGGCTTATAGAGCTTGGAGACGGTGGAAAGGCATTTTGCGTGTTTATCAGCGATGTAAACGAGACTAAAATTCTGCAGGAAAAGATTGATGTCATCAGTGCCGTCGGTAAGATTTTTGATTCCGCAATATATGTCGATATTGATTCCGGTACCTACAGGGTTCAGGCTGACAACGGATATATAGGTCTTCTGATTCCGTCTGACGGAATCATGTCGGATGTTGTTGAACAGATCTGCTCCAGGCTTCTCCATCCTGACTACAGGGGGCTTATGCGAGGATTTGCCGACATGGATTCCCTGCCTGACAGGCTTGCTGCAAAAGATGTTATTACTGAGCGCTTCAGGACATTGCAGAACCGCTGGATAGATGCGTATATAGGGGTAGGAAAGAGAGATGCCGCAGGAAGGGCTACTCATGCGTCTTTTGCCATAAGAAATATTGATGAGGAAAAAAGGCGCGAGGACAGGCTTAAACGCGACTTGAGCATGTATGCCGCTGCGGCAAAGACCGTATATCCTATAGGTATAGCTATGGATCTTACTCGGAATTCCTACCATATACTTACATGCGATGGGGTTCTTAATGGCAGACTGCCTCAGGAGGGGAGTATAGATTCTCTTATTGGGACGCTTTCCGGAATTATCCCTGACAGGGAGCAGGCTCTAAAGCTTGCCCGTATTTTCGGCAGGGACAATCAGATTGAGCTTTTCACGCATGATGAAAAAGAGATACAGCTGAGGCATCTTCAGACTGATGAGCTTGGATTTAACCATTGGATGGACACGAGAATAATATTTTTGGGAAAGTCTGAGGACGGAAGCCTTAGCAGCGTGTGTATATCCAAGCCCATAGATGATGAGATACGCATTGCGGAGGAAGCTCTTGAAAAAGCCCGGATTCAGAGGGATTTGGAGAACAGGAGCCGTATGGCAATGGAGTCCTACCATACCCTCGCAAAGCTTCTGAAGTCCGGAATGTGGAATATATACTATTCTCCTGATGGAGAGATGGAAAGCGTTGAATGGAGTGATGAATTCCGCAGGATGATCGGGTATTCGGATGTCCATGATTTTCCTAACACTCTTGAGGCATGGATGAATATACTTCATCATGAGGATTCTCATGGCATTGAGATGATAGAAAGGGCTGTCTGCGACAGGAGCGGAAACACCCTTTATGACGTTGAATACAGGCTTATGACCAAAAACAGGGGCTGGAGATGGTTCAGGGCTACAGGAGACGTCATCAGGCGTGAGGACGGAAGCCCTATGAGATTTTTCGGTGTTTTCCTTGACATAACCGAGAGAAAAGAGCATGCAGTTCTTGAAAAGGCCCGAAACAAGGCTCTGGAGTCTGCCGAGAGGGAAAAAGCCGCCATATCCGCAATTCATGACGTCTTTAAGTCCGGCAGATGGAGTGTAAGCTTTGAAAATGAAAAAATAAGCTCGGTCGCATGGAGCGATGCGTTCAGGCATATGGCAGGGTTCTATGATGATTCTGAATTTCCCGACACCATGGAAGCATGGATAAGCAGGATTCATGATGATGAAAGGGACACCGTATTAAAGGAATTCTGGGATACAGCCAACGATCGTAGCGGCGCCAAGACCTTTGACGTCAGCTACAGGCTTATGACCAGAAGCTGCGGATACAGATGGTTCCGTTCTGCCGGAAGGCTTCTGAGAAAGCCTGACGGAGCGCCTGTTTCATATATAGGTCTGTTTATTGACATAGATTCACAGAAGAGGCTGTCGGATACTGTTGCCAGTCAGCAGAAGGCGCTGCGTGATGCTCTTGAGCAGGCTCAGAGATCGAACAGGGCTAAGACTTCATTCCTGAACAACATGTCCCATGACATACGGACTCCGATGAATGCCATAATAGGCTTTGCGTCTCTTGCGGCAGCCCATGTCTCCAATTAGGAGCTTGTGGCTTCATATCTTTCAAAGATATTGACTTCAAGCAGCTATCTTCTTGCCCTTATAAATGATGTTCTTGACATGAGCAGGATAGAAAGCGGCAAGGTTATCCTTTCGGAAGAGGATGTCAGCATTTCAGGTCTGATGGACGAGATAAAGTCGATAATGCAGTCGGATATGTCTGCAAGAGGGCTTCAATTCGTTACCGAATCGCATCTGTATTATGACGGCGTTATATGCGACAGGCTGCGCCTGAGCCAGATTTTGTTGAATCTCCTGAGTAATGCTATGAAGTTTACTCCGACAGGAGGAAAAGTTTATTTCAGCGTAAGGCAGAAGGAGTTTGGTCCTGAAGGCTCTGCTTTTTATGAGTTCTGCGTAAGGGATACCGGAATAGGTATGGACGGAGATTTTCTGAAAAAGATTTTTCAGCCCTTTGAAAGGGAGAGGACTTCCACTGTGAGCGGAATTCAGGGAACTGGGCTTGGGCTTGCCATAACAAAGAACATTGTTGATATCATGGGAGGGGATATAAAGGTATCCAGCTGCGTCGGCAGGGGAAGCGAATTCATTGTTTCATTCTGCTTCAGATTTTCGGAAAATACAGGCTCTCCCGACTTTTCCGCAGGGCAGGCTTCGGGTGCTTGCATGGATTCATCCGAAATTTTTGCCGGAAAAAGGCTTTTATTGGTGGAGGACAATGAATTAAATCTTGAAATAGCTTCCTCTATGCTTGAGGATGCCGGATTTGAGATAGACTCCGCCTCTGACGGAGCTGAGGCTGTAAGGATTATGAGCGGGGATGAATTTGATCGCTATGACCTGATTCTTATGGATATACAGATGCCTAATATGGACGGATATGAGGCCGCAAGAAGAATAAGGAGGCTTCCAAATTCTGCAGCCTCCTCCATTCCGATAATTGCAATGACGGCAAATGCCTTTGAGGAGGACAGGCAGGATGCATTTAAGGCCGGTATGAACGGGCATATTGCAAAGCCTATTGAGATTGACAAGCTTAAGGAAGCCATTAAGACGGCACTTTGCCAAAATAGCTGAGGTCTTTATAAAAAAAAACAGCCGGATTCCGGCTGTTTTTTTGCTGTTATGTCTATACGACTTCAACTCTGACTCCGATTCTTGTCTCGACATGGACATCATGCTCGGGAGCTTCGACGATTGTTTTTGTCTCTACTTCTGATTTTACAAGGAATCCCTGATTATACTCGAAGAGGGTCGTTCCTGTAGCAGATATCTTCTGGGTGACTCCGGGCTGTATTTCAGTTGCTGTCTCCGGACAGCTGACTTTGATTTCCGCACAGCTGTATGCGTTTACCTTGATGAGATCCCAAAGTATGTATCTGTATGAAAGCGTGATCGGATCAGGTCTGCCCTGCACGTTTACCTTGCTTTCGGATGTCCATCTTTCCTTTACGTTCTTTGGGCCTTCAGGAAATGAAGGCTGAGAGAAGTCTGTGGGCGGATCGCATGAGAGGATTACTCCGGATTTCTTCATCTTCATCATTATTTTCTGTCCGGCATTAGGAAGAGGCAGAGACTTTCCTTCGCTCATGACCTTTCCTGAGTCTATTACGACCTGTACTGTGAATATGCCGTCAGGAGAAACGTCGGTTATAGTCTGGGTCATAATTACCTGGACCTTCTGGGTTCCTTCGCGTCTAGCGCCTTTTTCTATAAGGATCTGCTTTGTGTCAATGGTTGTCGCATACCTTTTGACATCGCCTGTTTTTCCTTTGTATTCAAGACAAATAGGGTCCATTTAAAGAGCCTCCGCTTTTTTTTTATTTGATTACAATTAGTTAAATTCATCAAAATGATGCTTTATCCTTCTGAAAGGCATTTACTTGACGCCTGCAAGCTCGTTTTTTGCCCTTTCAAAATCGTCCGGCTCATCGACATTGAATGCCATTTCGGGATAACGGCTTTCTATTGCCGATACTGATGCCCCTAAAAGGGTTCCCGCCTTCTTTTCAAGCTCTGCTATTGACAGCCTGCCTGCAAGAAGCTTTATTATGTTCAGGAATCCGAAGGCTGAAGCCAGCTGTATCGGGTTCTTTCTTGCTGATGAGAGTATTTTGAAGAGCTTTTCACCTTTTGAAAACTCGCTCCTTTTCATAAGTATGAAGCTGCCTCCGCAGAATGTCCCCTCTTTCAGCCTGACATAAGTATGCCGCAATTCAGGATATTTTTTTTCAGATATGCTCCTTCTTACGTATGAATAGCAGAAGTCAGACTTTTTTTCCATGCATTTTTCCATAAAGTCAAGAAAAGACTCTTTTGTCACAAGCGGTATGTCACATGGGACGGCCGCTATGTATTCCGCATCGGATTTGCTGACGCCGTTTGCAAGCGACTCCATTATTGTTTTGCCGCCGTCGCATGATATGTCTGCATGCTCGGCTATATCATCTGGAAGAATTGTTTCCGGTTCTTTGACGAATATTACCTTTCCGTTTTTGGAGCAGCTTTTCATGACCTCTGCCGCATACGATCCCATTGATCTTCCTCTCAGGGGAAGATATGCCTTGCATGGTACGTCGGATTCAAAGAGCTTGTCTAGCTGTCCTGCTCCCAATATGACTATGTCAACATTCATAATATATTAAATCCTTCTTTATGCCTTATCCGGCCTCAATCACTCAGGCTTCCTGAGTGATGCCGATCTGACTGCCTGATTTTCTGTATCGTATTTTCTGACGCCGTTTACAATGATTCCGCGAATCTTCTTCCTTCCTCTATAAGGGCGTCCTTGTCATCTGTTCCGCTGTCCAGCTGGAACTGTCTTATATGCCTTATAACGCTTTTCATTGCCGGACCCTGTGCTATTTTCTCCTTGGCAATGTCGCCTCCGCTTACAGTCGCAGGATGGGCGGCGCTTTTTTCAAGCATGGAATCAGGATTATGCAGGCATTCGGGAGTTGTTTTTCTGATTATTCTCAAAAGCTCCATTATTTCATCTGAAAGAAGAGTGTCATGCATTGTCTCATCAAAGATTGCGGCAGGATTTGAAATTCTTCTCAGGTTGGCGAATATGCATGCTGAATAAAGGAGATAATCCGTCTGCTTCAGCCCTGGCAGGCAGAGTCTTTTGGCTGCCTTGTACGCCGCATCCGGAGAATAGAAGTCAGGCTCTGACGGATCCTGCTTTTTTGATGTATAAGGGCCGTTTTCCGCCCTCTCCAGCTTTTTCCTTATTGAGCAGAGAGCAGCTTCTGAAAGAAGGCAGGCTGAAATGAGATGGTGTGGCGCGCCTTTCCTTATGAACATAAGTCTTTCAAGCGTTTTTTCAAAGAGTCCTGAAAGCTCCGGAATAAGGGTTTCCGTCATCAGGCATGATGTAAAATCGGAAAATGCCTGAGGCGGATTTGCCTCAAGGGCCTTCATAAGCTCGACGGATATTCTTTCGGGAGACACTGTCTTTATCAGCTCGGGGACAAGTCTGCATATTGATTTCCATGTATCAGCTTCGATTGAGAAGCCCAGCTGGTTTTTCTGCCTTACGGCCCTCATCATTCGAAGCGGATCCTCGCGGAACCTGTCCTCAGGATTTCCGACTGCCTTTATTGATTTTCGGACTATGTCGCCTATGCCGCCATGAAAATCAATGAGATTGCCCGGCATATTGTTTCTTGCCGATCTTATCCTGTAAAAGATGGCATTTGCCGTGAAATCCCTTCTGCGCGAGTCCTCCATTGCGCTTATCGATTCGGAGTTTGTTACAAATTCCCTGTGGCCGTTT
>JAKSUM010000055.1 GCA_024409025.1 bacterium
CCTTGCCGGCAAGAGAAGCATCGTTGCCGCCGCCCTCAGCGAAATCGATACGGCCGCCGCCACCGCCATCGAGCATCTTGCTGCATTCGCGGCCTATGTTTCCTGAATTGACCTTGTCTTTTCCTGCCATATCCTTTGAAGCGAAACCGGCGACGCACACATTGCCATCACATACAGAAACAAGCATTCCGCATACTGACTGTCTGCTTCTTATTGCATCTGCAATAGTGCCCAAAGCATCATTGTCAAGATCATTGAAGAATCCTTTTACAACCGAAACGCTTCCGACCTTCTCAGCGTTTGTAAAAAGCTCTTCAGCATATGAGGCAAGGTTTTTCCTGACCTCAGCCTCATGCTGCTTCTTAAGCTCTTTTATCTGAGCATTCATAGATTCTATTCTTTTAACAAGCTCTTCAGGCCTTGCAGCAGCCATGGCGCAGAGATCCTTTATGACAGCCCTGTCTGCGGCGTAAGCTCTGAGAGCCTGCCTTCCGGTAAGAGCCTCTATTCTTCTGACACCGGCCTCAGATGAGGATTCGGACACAATTCTGAATGATCCTATATCTCCGGTACGCATGCAGTGGGTACCTCCGCAGAGCTCCCTTGACCATCCGCCAATTTCGACAGCCCTGACAGTCTTGCCGTACTTTTCACCAAAGAGAGCCGTTATGCCCTCAGCCCTTGCCTGTTCAAGGTCCTTCCATGAAATGCTGAGAGCCTGATTCTCAAGAATTCTGCCGTTTACAAGTTCTTCAACCTTGGATATTTCGTCAGCCGTCATCTGCTTAGGATGAGTAAAATCGAATCTGAGAGAATCGGGATTGACTTCAGAACCCTTCTGGTTTACATGCGGGCCAAGTACAGTCCTGAGAGCCCACTGGAGCATATGTGTCGCAGTATGGGCAGACTGCAGTGCCTTCCTTCTGGCAAAATCGACGGACGCCTTTACAGATGAAGGCAGAACGTCAGGATCACCCTCCTCAAGGAATCCGCAGTGAAGCACATAATCTCCGGTCTTAACGGTGTCAGCTACGGTAAATCTGAATCCATCGCCCTCTATCACTCCAGAATCGCCAATCTGACCTCCAGACTGGGCATAGAAAGGAGTCCTGTCAAGCACTACAACGGAATCGGAAGGCATCCTCAATATCTTGGCTTCAAGAACAGTGCCCTCATTTTCAGCCTTGCCGCTCTCCCAGTATCCGCAGAACTCGGTAGCGGGAAGATCGGCTATAAGCTGCGGATCAAGCACAGCTTCCTTCATCTCGCCCTTTGAACGCTCCCTGTGCTCCTGTTCAGCCTTAGCCCATCCTTCCTCATCAATGGACATTCCGCGCTCGGAAGCCATCTGAAGAATAAGGTCCTTAGGGAAGCCGTCCTGATGATAGAGCCTATATGCCTCAAATCCGTCAAGAACCCCGCCATTTGTCGAGGCCGCAAGCTCATTGAATCTCTCAAGCCCCTGCTCAAGAGTCTTACCAAAAAGCTTTTCCTCCTCTATAACTATAGAAGAAATCTTTTCCTCATTTGCCCTTATCTCAGGGAAAATACCGCTGTAGAGCTCTGAAACGGAGGGAACCAGCTTATAGAGGAAAGGCTCCTTCATCCCAAGAGTCTGCATTCCGAATCTGGAAGCTCTTCTCAGAAGGCTGCGAAGAACACTTCCGCGCCCCTTTTTGTCTGGCTTTGCGCCATCAGCTATGGCAAAGCAAAGTGCCTTTATATGGTCGGCACATACTCTCATGGCAACATCGCTCTCGTCTCCAGCGCCATACTTGAAGCCTGAAATCTCTGAAATCCTGCTGAGAAGAGGAGTAAACAAATCGGTATCATAATTTGAATTCTTGCCCTGAAGTATGGCGGTAAGTCTTTCAAAGCCCATTCCAGTGTCAACATGGTTCTTGTCAAGCCTTGCAAGCGAACGATCCTTGCTTCTGTTGAACTGCATAAAAACAAGGTTCCATATTTCCATAAATCTTGAGCAGTCGCCATTTACTCCACAGACATGTCCGGGAACATCCTTCATGTCGCATTTTTCAGGACCAAGATCTATATGAATCTCACTGCAGGGACCGCATGGGCCGGTCTCTCCCATTTCCCAGAAATTTTCCTTTCTTCCGAAAGGCATTACATGCGAAGGATCAATATCCGTCACGCTCTTCCAGAGAGAGGCTGCCTCTTCATCAGGCTGAGTCCCGTCTGCAGAGTCACCGCCAAAATAGGTGGCATAAAGCTTTGACTTTTCAAGTCCGCATATGTCTGTAAGAAACTCCCATGCATACTTTATGGCATCTTCCTTAAAATAGTCGCCGAAGGACCAGTTTCCAAGCATTTCAAAAAAAGTATGGTGATAGGTATCCCTTCCGACCTCATCAAGATCATTGTGCTTTCCGGAAACCCTAAGGCATTTCTGCGTATCAGCCGCTCTTGTGAATTCCGGCTTTGAAGAGCCGAGAAAGTACGGTTTAAACTGGTTCATGCCCGCATTGGCAAAAAGCAGCGTAGGATCGTCATTAGGCACAACGGAAGATGAAGGAACAATCCTGTGCCCTTTAGAGCTGAAGAAATCAAGAAAAGATTTTCTTATCTCATTCTGAGTTTTCATTTAAAAATTCTCCCTTATAATATAGAAACTTGAAATTTCTTCATTAAAAAAAGAATCCCTTCAATCCATATCACGGCAAGTGAAGGAAAGAAAGAATCAAAACAAGAATTGACATTCAAAAACCCAAGGCTCGATAATACGTGACAATATGGATTACAGAGATTTTTTTAATAAAGACGGCATTCTTTCCGAAAATATACCATCATATGAATACAGGGCTCAGCAGGCTGAAATGGCAGACTCAGTAGCTTCAGCGCTTGAAAACGGCTCATCAGCGCTTATTGAGGCAGGAACAGGAACAGGCAAATCCCTTGCATATCTGATACCGGCAGCAATATACTGCGCTGAAAACATAAAAAGATGCGTAATATCAACATATTCAAAAACTCTCCAGCAGCAGCTTATGGAAAAAGATCTGCCTTTCATAAGGGACAGGCTTGCAATCGGCGTCCGGTTCGCAATGGCCATGGGCTCAAAGAACTATCTCTGCAGAAGAAGATTCGATAACTATATTAAATTCGACAGATTCCAGACAAAAACAGAGGCAAAGACGGCATCAAGGATTCAGAAATGGGCGGCAGAATCAGAAAGCTGTTCCAAAAACGAGCTATCGTTTGAAGTTCCAGCATCAACTTGGGATAAAATATCCCGTGAACCGGATTTATGTCTTCGCGGAAAGTGCCCGTTCTTCTCCGAGTGCGGATTTGCAAGGGAACGAAGCAGGCTGAATTCGGCGCATATAATAGTAGTAAATCACCATCTTTTCTTTGCAGACATTGCGGCAGGAGGGACAATAATACCAAAATACGACGCTGTAGTCTTTGACGAAGCCCAGAACGTGGAAGAAGCGGCAATGTCATATTTTGGAATAAGAGCCACAAATGGAAAAATAAAGCATCTTGCGGACAGCATACTAAGCTCAAAAACAGGAAAAGGATTTATTGCAAGGGCAAAACACCTCCCTGAAGACACAGTATTCCTTCTTCAGTCGCAGCTGGAAGAGCTGCGCTCAAAAAGCGAGGCCTTTTTCAGGAACGCATCAGGAATATTCGCAGGGAAAAAGCTGCCTTTCAGAATCAAGGAAAAGGAATGGATTCTTAATACTATTTCTCCAGAGCTCAGGAAAACTGCGGCGATGATGAAGGAGATAAAGGATTCAATGGCCGATCCTGCCGAAGCATCCGAAGCGGCAGCATACGTTCAACGGGCAAAGGATCTGGCAGCAGACATAAGCTCGGCAGTAAAGCTTCTTGAGGATGATTTCGTATACTGGATTGAAAATGAAAAAGGGAAAAACACTGCCATATGCGCTTCACCTGTCGACGTGTCACCATTCCTGTCAGACACCGTCTTCAATGGGAGCATTCCGATAATACTTACATCCGCGACAATCGCGTCAGAAAACAAATTTGACTTCATAAAGAAAAATCTCGGCATCTCCTCAGCGGAAGAGAAAATACTCGACTCCCCTTTCGACTACAGAAAAAACGCGCTGATGTACATGCCTTCAGATCTTCCCGAACCATCGTCAAACCCTGCCGACTTTGAGGAAGCCGCTTCAGTCAGAATAGGAGAGCTTGCCGAAATATCCGGAGGGGGATGCATGGCGCTGTTTACCAACTACAGGCATATGGAGGCCACAAGAGGATATCTTGAGGAAACAATGGAAGGCTTCACAATCCTTGTTCAGGGCGACAAACCGCAGTTCAAGCTTATAGAGGAATTCAGAAAGACTGAAAAATGCATCCTTTTGGGTACAAGCTCATTCTGGCAAGGTGTAGATATTCCAGGAAATGCCCTCAAGATGGTAATAATAGTCAAGCTTCCTTTCGCCGCTCCGGATGATCCCGTAATAGAGGCAAGATGCGAAAAAATAGAAGATGAAGGAGGAAACGCATTCATGGATTTAAGCGTGCCTTCTGCAATAATATGGCTAAAGCAGGGATTCGGAAGACTTATCAGGACAGCGAACGACAAAGGAGTGGCCGCAATACTTGACAAGAGGGTAATGACCAAATACTATGGGAGAAAATTCGTAAAATCCCTTCCTCAAATGCTCTATACGACAAGGATAAACGACGTAAGGATATTTCTTGAAAAAGAAATTCAAAAATAAAAAAAGCCCCCGCGGTTAATCGGGGGCCTGTTTTTTTTAAAAATCAGCGGTTATGATATGTCATTCTGTAGCATCCGGTAGGCTCTACCTTGATGTATACGCCCGGACGTATTGCCATAATAGACATTCTGTTAGTATAGCCGAGATCCGCCAAATTGACACGGTAGCTTCCGCGCATCTCCATCATTGAGAGCTGCGCCTCAAGGCTAAGGCTGAGCCTGTCCTTAAGCCACGGACTCTGGAAATCAACGCCTAATATATCCTGACTGCTCTTGGCAAGGCTTGAAGCCGCTACCGGAGCCGCATTTGACGCCTCATGGGGAGATATTCCGACCTGAACCATATCTCTTCCGCGCTGCATTCTTATTTGGTCAATTCTGCTTCTGTCTCTATCCATTAGAAAAGCCCTCCTTAGTTAAAGGCCTGCAAGATGCAAACTGTATTTGTAATATTATATCACGAGATTAAATGACAAATGTTTCTAAATTATTAACTTTTGTTACATGAATTTTAAACAAAAAAACATTAATCCTTTGCGAACAGCGCTTCAAGAAACTCCGCGCCATTGAACTCGCCCCAGTTCTCAAGCTTTTCGCCAAAGCCTATAAATTTCACAGGAATTCCCAATTCGTCAGAAATAGTGATTACTATTCCGCCCTTTGCTGTTCCGTCAAGCTTTGCAAGAACGATTCCGGTAACAGGAGAAGACTCGGAAAAAGTCTTTGCCTGAAGAAGGGCATTTTTCCCAGTGCCGGCATCAAGCACAATCAGCGTCTCATGGGGGGCTCCGGGAATTTCCCTTGAAATAACCCTGGTTATTTTTTTCAGCTCCTCCATAAGGTTATTTTTAGAATGAAGCCTTCCTGCAGTATCGACAATGAGATAATCGCATCCTCTGGCCTTTGCCGCCGCCGCAGCATCAAAGCAGACAGCAGAAGGATCCCCACCCTCTCTGGTCTTTATTATGTCAATATTAAGCCTGTTTGCCCATACCTGAAGCTGATCGATGGCAGCAGCCCTAAAAGTATCGGCAGCTGCAAGCATAATCTTGGCTCCTGAATTTTTAAGGTAATTCGCCAGCTTCGCAATACTTGTTGTCTTGCCGGTCCCGTTTACTCCAACAACCAGTATAACGCATGGCCCGTCTGGATTTTTAGCCAAAGATGACGGAGCTTTTGTCAGCATTGCGGAGATATTCTCTTTAAGCCTGTCCATCAGCCTTGCAGGCTCTATAATATGTTCTTTTTTTGCTGTTTCCCTGAGATCATTTATTATCTTTTCGCATGTATCGACGCCGATATCGGAAGTAAGCATGATATCCTCAAGCTCTTCCCAGAACTCCTCATCAACCTTTTTCCAGAACGTAAAAACATGATTTACGCCGTCTATAAAATTTTTTCTTGTCTTGGCAAGACCGTTTTTCAATTTTTCAGCAAACGATCCCGCAGATATTTTTAATTTATCCATTTAAATCCCCGTCAATCAAAAAAAATCATCTAATATCAGCAATTATTCTGGACACGTCAGGAACAATGTCAATAAATGCCTTTACAAGCCCAGGGGCAAAGTCATTGCCCTGTCTTTTGTTAAGAAGGGTAACAGCCTTTTCAAAGGAGAATGACTGTCTGTACGGCCTGTCGGAAACAAGTGCCTCGAACATATCCGCAACGCTTATAATCATTGAGCCGAGAGGGATATCATCTCCGGAAAGCCTGTCAGGATAACCTTTCCCGTTTATCTTCTCATGATGATGCCTCACCATTTTGCCTATATCCCAAGGAAGATTAAGAGAAGCTATAAGCTTCTCCCCCTCCGTGCAATGTTCTCTTATTTGTGAGAACTCGTCCTCAGTAAGAGGAGAGCGCTTTGCAACAACAGACGACGGCACCGAAAGCATTCCTATATCATGGAACAGTCCGGCCATTTCAATGCATTTTATCTCTTCTTCCGAAAGCAGATCCCTGCTTATCTCGCTTATTCTTTCAGCAAGTCTTCTTGATATCTTTGCAACTCTCAGCGAGTGCGCAAAAGAGCATCCGTCCCGTCCGTCGACAGCCCTGATAAGAAAATCAAACAGCCTTGCATCATCCCCCCCGCCATATGCTGCCATATCCTGACCGCTGCGCCTTGACGCAGAGGCTCCAGATACTGCAAGCATCTGCATGGTGCTGCTGACAGCAGGCTTGAGCCCTGACGAAAATATTGCAGAAGATGCTTTTTTAAAGGCGGCAGAGGCGGCATCCGTCTCTCCAAGAGCAAGACATGAGGCTCCCTCCGCAAAATATTCAAGACATGGATCTTTAGAGGCTTTTACGGAAAACCAGAATTCATCCATTGATTCCCTTGTTTTTTCAGCTTCGGAGTATGCCATACCAAGCAGACATCTTGCTTCCGCATCATCAGGTTCCATCTCGACAGCCTTTTTAAGCTCCGCTTCAGCTTCCTCATAATTTCCAATCCTCAGCAGAGCCGTGCCTGCAAGCCTTCTTAATGAAGCATCAGACGGTTCCGCATCTATAGCCCTTCTAAACATGTCGAGAGCCGATTTGAAATCCTCCAGACCCATCATGGCTTCACCTAAAAGACGAAGAGAAAGAGCATGGTCAGGATGGGACATAAATACCTTGCCAAGCTCGTCTGAAGCCTCGCGGTACTGCCTGCGGGCAAGCATTATGCTACAGAGGGAGCATACGGCGTCAGGAGCTCCGGAAGAAGAGTCAAAAGCCTTTTGAAAATACTCAAAGGCCGAATCCAAATCGCCTCCGTCTTTTTTTATCTCCCCTATCCTGATATTCGATCTGAAGAATGACGGATCTTCTCTTACAGACTGTTCATAAAGAGCAAGCGCCTCATCTTTTTTTCCCTGCCTCAGACATATGCCTCCCAAGTCATAAAGAGCGGAAGGAAGTATAAAT
>JAKSUM010000056.1 GCA_024409025.1 bacterium
GCCTTTTGTATCTTCCATACTCGCTGTTTTGCCATTGCAGCTGCTTTCATATTACATCGCTGACGTAAGGGAATGTGATATTGACAAGCCGAGAAATCTTGCAAAAAGCGTTACTGTAGAGTGAATTTCCTTTATGTCAGCGTAAGCTTAAAAAAAATGCTGTTTAAGAAGGATTTGAAAAGGCTGTATTTGAAATATAATTAATATCTTAAAATAAATGGCATTAAAAGAATTGCAGGCGCATTTTTTTAAACGGCGCCAAGCCTGACGTGCAATCAAAAAACACCCTAACATATCTTACGAAGGACATATATTATGATTGACAGCGCAGTAAAAGAAATAAACGGATTTATGTCGATTAAGCATTGGGAGGACGCTCTTGACTCAATTAAGCGTCAGCCGGCAAAATATGCTTCCAAGGAAGATCTTCAGATAGAAGCCTATCTTCTTCATAATTTAAAGTATTTTGTGCGTTGCAGGGATCTCTGTCTCAGTCACTCTGAAGAGAAGTCTAATGATTTCGATCTTAAGTTCATATTGAAGAGCTGCGAGAATATACAGAAGGCAAAGGCATCGCTCCTTTCCCATATGTCTTCATGCAAAAGGGCTGACAGCCTTGACATGAAACAGAGCATCGGCTTCCTTATGGGCGTATTCTGCGATATCAGGGATGTCACTTATTATCTTACCTCTGTGCTTTCCGTTAACAGGGATCCGGCATATACGTATCTTCTTGCATGCATATACAGGATTTCCGGAAAGCTCAGTGACGCCATATCGCTTCTTGATAAGATAAAGGATTCCTATGCTGATGCCGGCGTTCTTTTTGAAAAGCTTTCAAAGGAATATGAGGCGTATAAGAAGCTCGGCCGTTTCGGAACTGGCGGAAAGCTTCAGATGCCCGATCTTCCGGACATGAACGGTGAGGATATGATGGTCAGAGGCTTCTGGAGCATTGCTGAAAAGGATTACCAGTCCGCATTCAACTATCTTGCTGAAGCAATAAAAAGGGATCCTTCGCTTTCCGTATGCTGGTATTATGTCGGTAAGCTTCAGACCACATTCGGAGCAAAGGAGAGGGGGGACAAGTGCTTTAAGAAGTTCCTTGAGTTTTTCCCTCATTCAAGCGGTTACTACAAGGCTCTCGCATTCTCTGCCGGCATTTCCGACGAGCAGAGGGATGAGTATTACCAGAAATGGATAGGGTGTCTGCCTTCAGATCCGAGATCATGGATGGCATATCTCTCATGGCTGTATTCAAAAAAGGATTTCTTCTCTGTGCAGCTTATAGCCTCCGAGGCTCTCGATTCATATTCTTCAGGCTGGTTTATTCCCAAGGAGAATCCTGTAAACATGGTTTATAGGGGAATGCTTAATATTGCTGTCGGAAGGACAATGGAGGCGTCAAGATGCTTTGCCGACGCAGCCCGTTTTGAGCCCTATAAGACTGTCGCCGCTCTCGGTATGGGAGCTGCAAAGGATGCTGAGGGAGTCGTATATGATGCTCTGAGCAACTATGAAAAGGCTATGGCTGATTCAAAGGCCGAGTCCATTTCAAAATATATGCTTGCAAATGTCTATCTTAAGAGGAAGAATTTTAAGAAGGCTTTCTCTACGATAGACGAGGTTATTTCCAAGCATCCGGAATCTGCCGCTGTTGCCGCCAAAAAGGCTGAAGTTTATCTTAAGCGTTCGGATATGAAGGGCTTTAAGAAATACGTCTCAGAGCTTTCTCCTAAGCAGATGTCTCCTGAAATGCATGTTCTGAATGCCATGGTCCTTATTAAGGAGCAGGAAACTTCAGCTGCGGAATCAGAACTTCGCAAGGCTCTTGAAAGCAATCCGTCATCAAGGATTGTCTTGAATTCCTTGGCTACTTTACTTCTTGGCGAAGGCAAGACGGATGAGGCAATAGAAATCGCCGACCAGCTCAGCGCCCTGTCTCTTGATCCTGCAAATTTCCTTCTCAAGGGATATGCCCTTCTTAAAAATGGGGATTTCGAGCAGGCCGCAGGCATGTTTGAGGACTATCTTTCATTTATGCCTTTTGATTACAGGGGATGGCTGCTTTCCGGAATCGCATCATTGAGATGCGGCAAGGAGGATGCTGCAAGGCTTGCTTTTGAAAAGTCTCTGCTTTACTCCGACGGCAAGCCGGTATACAGGCTTAATCTTGGTCTTTGCTATGCCGCATGCGGAATGTATGAGGATGCTCTCAGATATGTTGAGATATCGCCCAGAAGTGATTCCTATTACAGGTTTATAACGGCTTGGATAAGCGGTTCTGCCGGAAAAAGACAGGAGGCTCTCGATATTTGCGAGGAGCTGCTTTCAGATCCTGAAGTCGCTCAGGATGCCTTCAACCTTAAGGCCCATATGCTTTTCGAGTTCGGCCGTAAGGAAGAGGCGGCGTCTGTTCTTGAGAAAGCATGCGGAAAATTCCCTGACAACAGAAATCTCGCATACAACAGGGCTTTTGTCAATATGCACCGCAAGCAGAATGATGAGGCTGGCAAGATTCTTGAGGAGCTTACTTCAAAGTATCCCGATTTTTATGACGCATGGCTTGCCAGAATACTTCTTCTCGGAATACAGAAGGATACCAAGGCTCTTCAGGAGTCGATGGCTGAAGTCAAGAAGCTGAAAAATCCCGGCTTTAAATCATGGTTTAAGAATATTGCTTCTATTCAGGAATATGAAGAGCTGATTGCTACAATATCATATAATTCGGATGCGGATCTTAACTTCTATATTCCGGAGATATTCTCGCTTTCATTCAGCGATCCTTACGGATTCTTCGGATTCGACAGGCTTGACGGCGTTTTCGGAAGATAGAATTTCAGACTGACAGATTTTTATGCAGGGATCGTTAGGATCCCTGTTTCATTTTATTTTAGAATATGGAGAATTGCTATGAAGATATCTGTGCCCAGAGGGACTTGCGACGTCCTTCCCGCAAATTCATATAAAAGGGCTTATATAGAGAATGCCGCAAGAGAGATTTCGTCTCTTTTCGGATATAAGGAAATAAGGACTCCTGTATTCGAGCATACCGAGCTTTTCTGCCGCGGAATAGGAAGCGGAAGCGATATTGTCAGAAAAGAGATGTATACTTTTGAGGATAAGAAGGGCAGGAGCCTCACTCTTCGTCCCGAGGGTACTGCCACGGTAATGAGAGCCATTGTGGAGAACAACCTCTGTCAGACAGGATATGCCAAGCTTTTCTACATTGGCCCGTTTTTCAGATATGAGAGGCCTCAGGAAGGCAGATACCGCCAGTTCCATCAGTTCGGGCTTGAGGCGGCTGGAGTTGACTCTCCTCTGCTTGATGCCGAGATTATACATGCCGCCTGCTCCTTCTTCGGCAAGCTTGGTCTTGAAAATCTTACGGTTCAGCTCAATTCTCTCGGATGCCCTGAGTGCAGGCCTGCCTACAGGGAAGCCCTTGTCAGCTTTTTTGAAAGTAAAAAGGACGACCTCTGCGGAGACTGCAAGGAAAGGCTTGCAATCAACCCCCTTAGGGTTCTTGACTGCAAAAATGCCGCCTGCAGGGCGATTGCTGCCGATGCTCCAGTAATGCTCGATTATCTCTGTCCCGAATGCTCAAATCATTTTGACATTGTAAAGAAGGCTCTTGAGGTTTATGGCATAAATTACGCCGTAAACAGGAAGATTGTAAGAGGCCTTGATTATTATACAAGGACGGTATTTGAGGTCGTTTCCGATCAGCTCGGAGCTCAGGATGCGATATGCGGAGGCGGAAGATACAACAATCTTGCCGAGGAGATCGGCGGAAAGAGCATTCCGGCTGTCGGCTTTGCCGCAGGAATAGAAAGGACTGCGGCACTTATGGAAAAGAGGGGATGCTCCTTCGGCAAGGAGCCTGCTCCTGAAGTGTTTGTCGTTCCATTTGAGGAAAGCTGCGTAATGAAGGCTGCAGAGGTTCTCGGCAGGCTCAGGAATTCCGGCATCTCATCCGATCTGACCTATTCAAAAAAGAATATAAAAAAGATATTCAGGGACATTGCAGAGGCCGGAGCCGATTACGCCTACATCATAGGGCCGGATGAAATGGCTGCCGGAAAGATATCCGTGAAATCCATGAAGGACAAGGCTCAGGCTGAAATCAACGATTCAGAGGCCGTAGAATTTATTCTCAAAGGACGTTGCTGATAAATGAAGGCGAAAAGGATGCTGAAAAAGTTTCTGAGCTATATTGCCGCAATGCAGGAATCCCGCATGACGGCAGATGACATGTTCAGAAAGAAATCTTCGTCCAAGGGCGATATAGAGCTGACTGACGGGGAATTTTTCTCTTGTTTCGATTTCAACGACGGCGCTTTGCGCGGACTTAAGGACGCATATGCTGAGCGTGATTTCGAAGCTGCGTCCGAGGAGCTGCTCAGATATTTTAAAAATAAAATTTTTTTCGGCGTGTTCGAGCTGCAGGAGGGAACTTTTCAGAAGAGATTCTCCGAGCTTTTTCCTGGGGCTGTCAAGAATATTGTCGAGAGGGCTGAGTCCGTCTGCCGCAAGCAGTTTTCGATGCCGACGGGATTCGCCGCCGAATTCAGCGATTCGATTAATTGGTCGGATAATTTTATCGGGGGCAGCTGGCCTTATCTTAAGCCTAAGGATTTTCTCAGAAGGATATTCGAACATGGAATAGTCACTGAAGACAATCTCAGAAATCTGCTTGCTTCCATGGAAATGAACAAGCATCATGCTTTTGTCGATCTGGCTAAGGCTTTTGTAATGACAGGCAATGAAAAGTATGCTCAGGAATTTATTCTTGACATTGAGGAATGGATAGACAAGAATCCTGTAAACTCGGGCATAGCCTGGTTTGATCCGCTTGCTGTTTCCCAGAGGGTAATTTCTTGGATTTTTGCTCTTTCTGTGTTTATAGAATCGTCAAAATTCATAAAAAGCGATTGTCTTCTCATAATAATGAAGAGCCTGCTTCTTCATGGGACTTATCTGTATGCCGCTCTTTCCTCAAAGACTCAGCTTGTCTCAAGAAGTATTGCGTGCGCATCGGCGCTTTATATGCTGGCTTCGTTTTTTCCGGAGTTTGAAACATCGGAAAAATGGAAACACGATTCAAACAGGAAGCTTGAGAACGTCTATTCCGTGTTTTTCCTTGATGACGGGGTATGCCGTTACCGTTCCATAGGCCTGCAGATCCTTTTTACGGAATTTTACATGATTCCGTTTATATGCTGCCGGTTTACCGGAGACATGCCGTCGCCTGCAATAAGATCCGTTGTCGAGCGTTCCCTCGAATTCATGATGTACACGATGGCTCCAAGGCGCGTCGAGCCTAAGCGCTCCGTAAGGGAGCTGCCTTTTGCTTTCGCAGGCCAGCCTGTCAATTTCGGGGATGCGGCTGCAACCAGGGTCTGGTATTTTTCCTCCTGCGCTCAGGAGGATTTCAGGAATCTTCTCTGTATGGGCGCATGTCTTTTTAACAGGGGGGATATGAAATATGCTGCCGGCAATTCCTTCTATGAGGATTCAATGTGGTTCTTCCGCCTTCAGGGCGAGGATGCCTTTAATGACATCGTGCCTAATCCTCCACAGTATACGGGAAAGGCGTTTGTGAAGGGCGGATATTTTTCCTTCAGGGATACTTGGGGCAGGGATTCCGTTTTCTGGATGTTTTATGGAAATTCCAAGAATCCGGTACCTTTCTTGGAGGATGACGTAAATTTTTATGAGCCGCATAAGGACATAATGAATTTTGTCCTCTATATAAAGGGCGAGCCGGTTATTATAGAATCAGGCTCCTATAAGGGACCTTCGGACGAGGTCCCGCCGGATATCAATTCGTATATGTGCGATTACCGCGCTCACAATACGATTCTTGTAAACAGAAACGGATATTCGATACAGAAGAGCATAAAGAGCTCAAGAAAATATACCCGTTTCCTAAAGACAAAATGGCTTACCTCGGATGACATGGATTATGTCTGCGCCGTAAATCCCGGCTTCCCGAAGGAGGCTTCAGGGGTTACGCACAGAAGAGAGGCGGTATGCCTGAAAAAAAGGAAATGGTTTGTCATCGCCGATACCTTGGAGGGCAAGGGCGAGTTTTCCGTATCGCATATCTTTAATCTTGCTCCTGCAGTAAGCGTGACTCAGAGAAGGGACAACGGCTGCTTCATATATCTGAAGAGGGATAATATCAGGATGAATATGATCTATCCTGTGGAGTTTTCCTGCAAATACGGAAAAAAGACAGGCGTATATTCTCCGCTTTCCGGAGACATAAAGAACTGCGACAGTCTTACGTATAATGCCAAGGTCCAGCTTCCGTGTACTGTTTATACATGGTTCTCGTGGGCGAACGGCGATTTGAAGCATCCAGACGCATGGGAATTGGAGGAGCTTTTCGAGAAGGTAAGGGACTCCAAGGGCATGATGGAGGATGAGATACAGTTCGAAACCGAAAGCTGAAGACGCTTCACGCTATGCAGGGACGCAAAATTTTTAGAGTTGAGATTATGACTTTTTTAGGGGGTGTTTTTTATTTCTGAAAAAACTATTGCCGTTGTCGGAGGAGGGCCTGCCGGAATGATGGCTGCGATTGCGGCATCATCTCCACAGACCAAGGTCATTCTTTTTGATAAAATGGAGGAGACGGGCAAAAAGCTGCTTGTAACAGGAAAAGGCAAATGCAATCTTACCCATCAGATTAACAAGATAGATGAGATTTTTGAGGGATATCCCAGCGGAGCCCAGTTCCTTCATTCAGCCTTCAATAAATTTCCTCCCTCTGAGCTTATAAAATTCTTCGAGTCAAGGGGAGTCAGGTGCAAGGCTGACAGGGGAAGAAGGATGTTTCCCGTAAGCGAGAAGGCGTCTGACGTCAGGGATGCGCTCGTGGATGAGATGAAGAAGAAAAATGTCGTCATCCGCAATAATACTCCTATTGTTGAGATAATGTGCAGGGACGGCGCCGTTACTGCTGTCAGGACTGCCCAGAAGGAGATAATTCCCTGTGACAGGTGCATACTCTGTGCCGGAGGAATGACATATCCTTGGACAGGATCAACCGGCGACGGCTATATTTTTGCCAAGAAGACCGGACATTCCGTCGTGCAGCCGAGACCTTCGCTTGTTCCTCTTGAGATTGCCGAGACCCATATAAGCTTTGCCCTTGAGGGACTCAGCCTGAAGAATGTCAAGGCGTCTGTCAAGGCAGACGGAAGGATTGTCGAGCAGAGGTTCGGGGAGATGCTTTTCACGTCTTACGGCGTTTCCGGCCCTATAATACTTTATCTCAGCAGAAAGGCGGTAAACTGCCTTGCCGAGAAGTCAAAGGTATCCGTTTCCATAGATTTCAAGCCTGCAATACCTAAGGACAAGCTCCTTTCAAGGATTGATCTGGATATAGAAAAGAACAGGAAGAAGGCCGTCAAGAATAGGCTTGAGGAATATCTTCCCCAGAAGCTCGTTCCCGTCTTCATACAGGAATCCGGACTGCAGGGATTAAGACAGTGATCCCAGCTTACCTCTAAGGACAAGAACGG
>JAKSUM010000057.1 GCA_024409025.1 bacterium
GACTGAAGAAGTCAAGACTGAAGAAGTCAAGGAAGAAGAAACAAAGACCGAAGAAGTCAAGGCGGAAGAAAACAAGACTGAAGAAGCCAAGACCGAAGAAGTCAAGGCGGAAGAAACAAAGACCGAAGATAAATCCAAAGCACTCTTATCCTCACTTACCGAGCTTACAAAATCAAAGCATGATGCTTCTCCAAGCTGCGAATCAGCAAAACGCTCAGATAACGCAACCGAAGCATCCGAATCAGAAGATAAAGAGGAAGCGGCTGAATATATACCAAAGGACAAATACGATATACCGATAAAGATCGCAAAAGATCAGAAGGTCAATATAGAGCCTGAAAAGCCTAAGGTTTCTGAAAAAATCATAGCCGCTGCAGCCGCAAAAATCTTAGACATAACAACAGAAAAAAAGAGACAGCCTGAAAAGGAAAACAGTGAAGAACAGACACATAATGCGGCAGAAGCAGAAAAGGAATATGTCCCTAGGGATAAATATGACATACCGATAAAGATTGCAAAAGATCAGAAGGTCAATATAGAGCCTGAAAAGCCTAAGGTTTCTGAAGAAATCATAGCCGCTGCAGCCGCAAAAATCTTTGACATAGCCCCTATCAAGAAAAAACAGACTGAAAAAGAAGACAGCACAGAGCAGTCACAGGATACGGCAGAGGCTGAGAAGGAATATGTCCCAAAGGATAAATACGACATACCGATAAAGATTGCAAAGGATCAGAAGGTCAATATAGAGCCTGAAAAACCGAAGGTTTCTGAAGAAATAATAGCCGCTGCAGCCGCAAAAGTCTTTGACATAGCTCCTATAAAGAATGAGGCCGAGCCCCAGACATCAGAAGCCAATAAAGAAATTTTCACTGTGCCCGCTCCTAAGGCTGAAGAAATAAAAACAGAGCCTAAGGAACATGAAAATGCGGAGGAAGCCAATAAAGAGGTTTTCACTGTGCCCGCTCCTAAGGCTGAAGAAATAAAAACAGAGCCTAAGAACACAGAAAAAGAGACAATAAGCGGCAATCTTAAAAAGATAAAGGAAACACCGGATAAGGAGCTTGCGCCAGATTTTACGGCAAGAACCTTGGAAATGATTCTTGAGTCCATCAAACACGGATCCGACAGAGATATGTCAGCTCTCAGAGAAGACATAAGAGACTATTTCTCCGACGGATTTATAATGAAGGACATGCTGCGCAGAGAGCTCAGGGTATTTATGTCCGACGCAGAGCTTCCGGCTCATGTATCTCAAAGAGCAATGGATCTGCTTCCTATGCTCGGAACTGCAAAAAAGAAAACCTCAAACTCGTCTCTGCTAAGAACAATATCAGAGCTTGACGAGGAAGAACCGGCAGCAGAAATTAAAAAGCCTGCTGCGGTAAAAATGCCTTCAATAGAAGAGGATCTTGCATATAACGTAAGCGATATGCTTATGAATTATCTCAAGACTGTCGGATCCTCTGAAATGAAGACATCCATGTGTGCCGAGATGATCTCCAAAGGGCTAAAATATGACGAGTATTCCAAGCTTTTTGACTTTGGGCTTCTAAAATCAGGAAGAATTCTTTTTGACAAAATTATACCGGCAGCAAAAGCAGTCGTATTCTGCAAGAAATATGAATACCAGAAGGCAATACCTAAGGCTAAAAACATACTTCTGTTCAGCTTCTACTATATGATATGCCCTGACATATTGAAAATGGAGGCATTTGCGACACTCAAGCAGACCGGATTCATAAATTATCAGACAGCAGACATATACAAAAAATAGTCTCTGGCATTCGCAAAAAATGCTCTTCTCAATAAGACGATAGGGCCTGCAGCAAGATCGCTTTCGGATCAGATATCGCTAAAAAATGCCCCTTCGTCAAGAGACGCTAATCTGGCAGGCAGAAGCACAAGCAGCCTGATAGAAGAATTTACTGGAATGATGATAAAAGAGACCAACAGTGAAAGCTTTGAATCGGCCATTGACATACTCCATCACGTATCATATGAGGATCCAGTTCTTCTGAGATCCATATCGGATTTAGTACAGCCAGTAAATTATGAAAAGGCACTTGAGATAGCGGCAGGACTTACAAAAAGAAGAAACACTTGGGCGACATCAGTGCTTGTTGATGCTGCTTCCAACGATTTTGAAGCTATAAGACATAAGGCTGCATTCCTGCTAGGTGAATGTGGCCCATACATGAATGCAGATGCAAAAGCCCAGGCTGTCAGCTCAATAGTGGAGAAGATGGATGACTGCTATGACGAAGATGCTCAGACATGCTATCTGCAGGCGGCAAAGAAAATAGATCAGGCAATAACGGCAGAAAGACTCATTCTTTCATGCATGACCTCAGGACTTGCCGAAAGAAAAGAAAAAGGCAGAAGGCTTTTAGAATTTCTTGCGGCAATGAAATCGAAGGATATGACAAAAGTATTTGCCAAAATCTCCAATCTACAGGCTCTTTACAGATTCCTGTCATCGTCGCCGTCGCACAAGGACTCATTTACGAGCGAATTTGCAAATACGTTTATCAATCTCTACAGGGTCAAATTTGCAGAGGTATATGGAGACGAAATGTGGTCAAACCTGCTGTCAGAATCAGAGAATAAATTTTCCGAGTTCATAAACAAAATATGGAATATACAGTTCTAAGAAAAATATTGACACAGGATAAAATTTAATATAAAATAATAATGCCGGTGGCGCAGAACGGAGTTACTTCGATTTTTATGATATCTACCACTCCTTTCGAATGTTCCCCGGCTTATTTTTTTAAGGAAAAAACATGATAAATAAAGACAGAGAAAAAGCAGCAATCCACAGATCGGGATTTGCAGCAGTAATAGGAAAGCCAAATGCGGGAAAATCAACTCTCGTGAATGCTCTTGCAGGCACAAAAGTGGCAATAACCTCGCCAAGACCCCAGACGACAAGACACAGAATTATGGGCGTAAGGACAAACCCAGGAAGCCAGATTATATTTGTCGATACTCCTGGAGTAGTAACAGCCTCAAACGAGCTGGATTCATTCATGGAAAAAATATATACTGAAGAGAGCAGACAGTCTGACGCTGTCCTATTCGTAGCCGACGGCTCTGTCAAATGCGGAGATGATGACAGGAAGGCGGCAGCCCTTCTCGCTCCTGCTGTAAAAACAGGAGTTCCAGTCTTTCTTATTCTGAATAAATCAGACAGAACCAAAAATGATGCAAATTATGACGAATACAGGGCTTTAGGCAAATTTTCAGCAGAATTCATAATATCGGCAAAGGAAGGCGAAGGCCTTGAAAAGCTTGTCTCATCAGTATCAGAAGTCCTTCCGGAAGGGCCTCAATATTTTCCGCCGGATATGCATACGGATCAGTCTCCAGAGCTGTTTGCGGCAGAGACAGTCAGAGAGCATGTCCTTAAACTGATTGATGAAGAAATCCCGCATGGGGTATTCGCATTCACAGAAGAAATGAGAGAGGGCAAGACTCCTGGGACAACATATATAAGGGTTCATATATATGTGGAGAGGGAAAGCCATAAAGGCATAATAATAGGCAAAAACGGCAAAATGTTGAAAAAAATAGGAGAAGGCGCAAGAAAAGAGCTTGCGGAGAGAATGAACTGCAAAATATTTCTCGATCTTTGGGTAAAAGTCAAGGATAAATGGAAAAATCGCAGAGATCTTCTCAGGTCTTGGGGATATGAATAATAATCAGAAAGGAACCATGCTATGAGAAAACTCAATTATTTTGACCTGTTACAACCTGCATTCATGCAGATGAAAAAAGTTATGATAGAGCCATTTAATAAGGACAAATGGCTATTCATAATTATAGTCAGCCTTCTTTCAGGAACATTTATAGGATATAATCCGAATGTTGCTCAGAACGCAATAAAAATGCTGGCACAAAACGGGAATATTCCTTCAGTCGATCCAAACATAATATTGACTATTGCAATCACGACGCTCATTCTTATTATTGCAATAGGCTTGGCGTTATGCAGAGCCGGAGCATGTGCAAGGTACATGAATATCGACGCAATAATGAATAACCGAATAGGATTCAGAGAGCTATGGAACAAATACTATATTAAAAGTGCCAAATATTTCGGTTTTTCACTAAAAATAATATTTATGGCATTGTTCATGTCTATAGCGATGGCAGTTCTTGGCGTGTTGCTCGGAGGCATGGGAGCGGCAGGCTCTTCAGGAAATATTGGGCTCGGATGCCTTACTGCCGGAATATTAGGGATTCTTCTGCTTATCGGAATCATATGGCTTATGATATATCAGTTTATCGGATCCACATGTGCAGTTCCGGCAATGCTGAGAATGAACGAGTCAGTATCATTTGATGAAGCCATAAAGGAATGCACCCATAAAATAAATGAGAGAAAGAAGGAAGCCTTCGGATTCTTCGTTGCAAACATACTGCTTTCGATGATTATAGGCGGATTGCTCTCAACAGCCGCAGGAATATTCACAATAATGATGCTGGCTGCGGCGATAGCCCTTGAATCATCGCCGGCAATAGGAATATCCATAGTATTAATAATAAACCTTGTTTATTTCCTTATCATGTGCGTGGTAAATGGGCCATATGCTGCATTTATAGTATCATATCAGCTCCTTTCATTCTCCATGCTATTCCCTGAATACGCTCTTCTCCTTCCAGTCAGAGATGAGTCTGGCAAGATAATAGGAACCATGTCATATGAGGAGCATCTTGAAAATGAAAGAAAAGC
The DNA here is from genome assembly GCA_024409025.1 of bacterium. GTDB lineage: Bacteria > Vulcanimicrobiota > CADAWZ01 > CADAWZ01 > CADAWZ01 > JAKSUM01. Next base: position 4,736 of record JAKSUM010000057.1, read on the forward strand.
ATATGAGACCCAAAGCGGATTCGAATATGGAATAAATGACATGGACGGAAACAATCAATAACTAACAAAAAAAATCCGGCAGAAATTGCCGGATTTTTTTTATTCTGATCCCTATCTTACCTTTATAATCTTTGAATAGACATGGCCGTTGCCGCCGTCAAATGAGGCGTTTCCCTTGTCTATATCGCTGCCTGTAGTAGTCCATACGATTTCCTCGTAGCCGTCGGGGAGATCCGTTCTCTTGTCATTTACGACAAGCATGGCAGGATAGTACATGGTTGATTCGGAAATACGCTCAACATTTTTGCCGTCAATATCCATCATATATACGCCAGCCCTGTTTGCATTGCCCATCGAAGTGAAATAATACTTGTTTCCGACCTCAGATCTTACAATCTTATATACATGAGGAATGCTGCCGTCAGTAACAAGCGACGAATCTGTTCCTTCTACAAGATCCATCTTTCTTATTGAGGTTCCGGTATTATCCATAGCTGAATAAGCTACAGATGGGGTTCCGCCGTCTGGCATATCAATAGCGGGAGACATTATGTACTTGCCTGTAACGCCTATTGCTACCCATGCTGATGAAGCAGGGTAACTGGCATAGAATGCATAGGAATCCGTAGCATTATAGTTTGCGGTCGCCCAAACTCCATCCCTGAAAGTTATATCAAGAGGCTTGGACATTCCGGATACATTGTATTTCACATATTCGCTGGGAGCTGACGCCGGATCTATGCAATAAACGGCTCCGCTTGTAGAGTATCCGAAATCAGTACCTACGACATAGCCGCCGCCATAACGTATATATCCCGGTATATCAATCCTGTTGGCAGAGTCAGGAGTATTGACAGTAGTTTCTCCCGTGCCGTCCTCATTTATGAAGCAGACATTGCGTGTAGCCCTCTCTGTGAAATAAATCCTGCCGTCAGCATAGCAGACGGAAAAGATGTTAGTCGCAGAGGTCTTGATGTCTTTTGTTTCCCCTGTAATCCTGTCATAGCACTTTATGACTCCGTTATTAAGAGGGAAGAAGAACCTTGTTCCAGTAGAATCGATACATACATCGGTAATTGCTCCTATGTTTCCGGAGAATATGATCTTCTCGGAGGTGTCAACCTCAGGCTGGGGAGTAGGGTCAGGAGTAGGAACAGGCGTAGGAATTATAGGAGAATACCCTCCTGAATCACTTGACGAGCTTCCGCAGCCAGCAAGAGCGATAGCAAAAAATGCAGCAAGAGATACTGCTAAAAATTTCTTCATATTATGAATCTCCTCGTTTAATTTGACAATCTCCCGCCATAAAGCAGGGTGCTGTAGGGGCAGACTTTTTCAATGCAGTCAGAGCTACAGAATGCCGCAGTAAAGAAAACAGGGCTGTCCCCGTTAATGGAAACAGCCCCTTTATTACGGGTTATGCTTCTTTTTCCTTCTTGTAGGCTTCAATGATTACTTCAGCTATCTGTGACGGAACTTCCTCATAATGATCGAATTCCATTGTATAGACGCCTCTGCCCTGAGTCATTGAACGAAGGTCTATGGCATATCTCTGCATCTCTGCAAGAGGAACCTGAGCCTTTACATTCTGGAGACCCTTGCCCATAGGATCCATTCCCATTATGCGGCCTCTCTTGGAGTTGATGTCTCCGATTACATCGCCCATATACTGATCAGGAACGATAACCTCTACATTGTTGATAGGCTCGAGGAGGCAAGGACATGCATCAGCCATGCCTTTCTTGAGTCCCATGCTTCCTGCGATCTGGAAAGCCATATCGGAAGAGTCTACTGCATGGTAAGAACCGTCAACAACAGTAATGGAAAGGTCTACGATAGGATATCCGGCAACAGCACCGTCTTCCATTGTCTTTCTGATTCCCTTTTCAATTGAAGGAATGAAGTTCTTCGGAATAGCTCCGCCAACAACCTTATCTATGAACTCGAACTGCTTTCCTCTCTCGATAGGAGCAATGTCTATAACACAGTGGCCATACTGTCCCTTACCGCCGGACTGCTTTTTGTATTTGCTGTCCACATGGGCGCTCTTCTTGATGGTTTCCTTATAAGGGATTCTGGGAAGAGCGAACTCGACTTCGACTCCGAATTTTCTTTTCAGCTTTTCCTTTGCGATCTCAAGATGAAGTTCACCCATTCCGCTGAGTATGGTTTCCTTTGTCTCAACATCACGTCTGACATTGTAGGTAGGATCTTCATCAGTAATCTTTGCAAGGCCTGTGCCGAGCTTGTCCTCGTCGCCTTTGCTCTTCGGGAATATGGCCATAGACATAAGAGCCGGAGGATATGCGGGAGATTCGAACTTTACGGGTTTTTCCTTTGAACAGAGCGTCTCGCCTGTCGTTGTGTCAGCAAGCTTGGCAACTGTCACGATATCGCCGCAAACTACTTCTCCGATGTTCTCCTGGTTCTTTCCTCTGACGATCATAAGACCGGCAACCTTCTCGTCCTTTTCCTTATTGGCATTGAGGACGACCGCATCTCCTGCGAACTTACCGGAGAAGAGGCGCATGAAGGAAAGCTTTCCTACATAGGGGTCTGCCGTCGTCTTGAAGACGAGAGCCGCAAAAGGAGCGTTAGGATCGCACTTAACCTCGATCTCCTCGCCTTCCTGGATGAAATCATGAGGATCCTCGATGCGCTTCCAATCCATCTCCGATACGTGGAGAAGACCTTCCTTGCCAGGGAGAATCTCAACGAATGCTCCGAACTCTACCACAGACTTTACCTTGCCCTTGTAGATCTCGCCTACCTCAGGCTCTGCAACGATACCCTT
>JAKSUM010000058.1 GCA_024409025.1 bacterium
TTTAAATGAAAAAGGCTTTGCAAAAGGCATTCCCACGCCGACTGAGTGGGAAGCCTCCGCAGGAGAAAGGTAATGTGAGAAAACCTGCAGTCTAACAAGAAAAGAGAAAAAACAAAGGCAAAGTGCCGAATGAACGCAGACGCTGACCTTGCACTTTGACTGCCCGGAATTTAAAAATAGACTTAAAAGCAATGCTTTTTTAAATACAAAAGCCGCATTATCTAATGCGGCTTTATGTGTTTTTGCTTTTTATATTTCAAGGACAACCATCATTGTTGTGAGAGTTCCTTTTCCGTCAAACTGAAAGTTAATCTCCTTGACATCCTTATATGAATAATAGCATTCAAATGCCTTGCCTTTTGTAACGAATGGCATTCCGTTCTTATGAGCATCCTTCTCGCTGTCGCTGATTCCGTATGCTTTTAATACATCGCCGTATGAGCAGCCTGGGGCTATCTGTCTTGGAGTTTTAAGATTTCTCTTGCGTGATTCTATAAACTGTATTTTTTTGCCTATTACTCCTATGCGTCCTTTTTCAAAGCTAAGGATCATCTTGTCGTACTTGTCACTGTCATTTAAGCTTACGTTATCTTTTATTCCGTTTGCGAAGCTGAATCCGTCGGCTTTTACGAATTTTCCAAGCTCCTCTTTGGCAAGATTCATGTCGAAGTTTGAGTTTAACTCAAGCTTTCCTATTCTGAAATCATACTCCGACAGAGGAACGTCAATGTTGCCTATTTTATTTTCGCAGAAGCCTGCGGATGCCATCAGGATTACTGTAGCGATGATTAAGAGTAATGTATATGCTTTTTTCATTAGATGCTCCTAAAAAAATTTCAGAAATATTTCTGTTTTATGGAGGAAAACCCTTTATTGTGTCAAAATATATAAACAAAGTTGATAATAGTACACTAAAGTTTTATTCAATATATTTTGAATTTTTATTGAATCTACTTAATATAAAAAACTTCGGGGGAGGATTTTATGAGACAGGATAAGATGACGGTAAAGGCTCATGAGGCGCTTCAGACGGCTATGGAATATGCCGGAGAGTACGGAAATCAGCAGATAGAACAGATTCATCTTCTCAAGGCTCTTCTTGCCCAAGAAGGCGGAGTCTGCGGAGACATAATTTCAAAGCTCGGGATAAACGCCTCGGATTTGGACAGGAGGATCGGAAACGAGCTTGGAAGACTTCCAAAGGTTCAGGGAAGCAACTCCGGTATATATCTGGCCCCTTCGTGCGTTGCTGCAATAGAGAAAGGCGAGCAGGAAGCCTCGAGAATGAAGGACGAGTTTACTTCTACAGAGCATATGATGATAGGGATTGCATCGGATAAGGACTCTCCTGCAGGCAGGATATTGAGGGCTGTCGGAGCGTCTCCGGAAAATATATACAAGGCTCTTAATGACATAAGGGGAAATCAGAGGGTCACCGATCAGAATCCTGAAGACAAATATCAGGCTCTCAAAAAATATGCCAGAAACCTTACGGATCTTGCAAGAAGAGGAAAGCTGGATCCGGTTATAGGCCGTGACGGCGAGATAAGAAGATGCATACAGGTGCTTTCGAGAAGGACTAAAAATAATCCGGTCCTTATAGGCGAGCCTGGTGTAGGCAAGACGGCTATTGCCGAAGGTCTTGCTCTCAGGATTGTGAGCGGAGATGTTCCTACAGGCCTTAAAAATAAGGATATAGCCGCTCTTGATCTTGGCGCAATGATTGCCGGAGCTAAATACAGGGGCGAATTTGAGGACAGGTTCAAGGCTCTTCTTGGAGAGGTTGAAAAATCTGAAGGAAGGGTAATCCTGTTTATTGACGAGCTTCATACGCTTGTCGGCGCGGGAGCGTCACAGGGAAGCGTTGATGCCGCCAATATGCTGAAGCCTGCTCTTGCAAGAGGCGAGCTCAGATGTATAGGGGCGACGACACTTGACGAGTACAGAAAGTATATAGAGAAGGATGCCGCTCTTGAGAGAAGGTTCCAGCCGGTTCTTGTTCAGGAGCCTGATGTTCAGGACGCAATAGCCATATTAAGAGGGCTGAAGGAAAAATACGAGGTGCATCATGGCGTAAGGATTCAGGATGGGGCCATCGTTGCGGCGGCTGTTCTCAGTAACAGGTATATTTCCGACAGATTTCTTCCGGATAAGGCGATTGACCTGATTGACGAGGCATCATCAAAGCTCAGGATGGAGATTGACAGCATGCCGACTGAGATTGATGAGAATGAGAGAAGGATCCGCAGGCTTGAGATAGAAAAGCAGGCTCTTTCGAAAGAGACTGACGAAGGCTCGGCGGAAAGGCTTGAAGGCATCGAGAGGGAGCTTTCCAAGCTGAATGCCGAATCAGCGCAGATGAAAAAGCAGTGGGAAGACGAAAAGGGCAGCATAAGAAAAATAAGTGCCCTTAAAGAGAAGATAGAAAACCTCAAGGCGGAAGAGGGGCTTGAAGAAAGAAAAGGCAATTTCGGAAGAGTCGGCGAGATTAGATATTCCCTTATTCCCGGAGCGGAAAAGGAGATAGCCGCCGAAAAGCAGATTCTTGCGGATATACAGAAGGATCGCAAGTTCCTGAAGGAAGAGGTTACTGAAGAGGATGTGGCAGAGGTCGTTGCAAAATGGACCGGAATTCCAGTTGCAAAGATGCTCGAAGGCGAAATGCAGAAGCTTGTAAGAATGGAATCGGAGCTTGGAAAACTCGTAATCGGTCAGGATGATGCGATTGCGGCTGTTGCCAATGCCGTAAGGAGGGCCCGCTCAGGAATCTCCGATCCCGACAGGCCTCTCGGATGCTTCCTTTTTCTCGGACCTACAGGCGTTGGAAAAACGGAGCTTGCAAAGAAGCTTGCAGAATTCCTCTTTGATACGGAAAAGGCTATGATAAGAATCGACATGAGCGAGTATATGGAAAAGCATTCCGTATCAAGGCTGATCGGAGCTCCTCCCGGATATGTCGGTTATGACGAGGGAGGCCAGCTGACTGAGGCTGTCAGAAGGAGACCCTACAGTGTGGTTCTTTTTGACGAAGTGGAAAAAGCCCATCCGGACGTGTTCAATGCATTGCTTCAGGTTCTCGATGACGGAAGAATGACTGACGGTCAGGGAAGGACTGTCGATTTCAGAAATACGATAATCATATTGACTTCGAATATCGGCTCTGCGTATATTAGGGATCTTGAAGATCCCGTCGAGATTTCAAAGAGGATTCAGGAGGAAGTAAAGCTTCATTTCAGGCCTGAATTCATAAACAGGCTCGATGAGACTGTTATATTCAATAAGCTTGGCAAGAATGAGATTGATTCCATAGTCAGAATACAGATTAAAAAGATGACTGAGAGGCTCAAAGACAGAAAGATTGATATTTCCGTTACTGACGGTGCCGTTGGATTCATTTCTGAAGCCGGATTCGACCCTGTTTACGGCGCAAGGCCCATAAAGAGGGCGGTTATAAAGCATCTTCAGGATCCTCTTGCTGCAGCAATCCTTTCAGGAAGCGTAAGACAGGGATCGGCTGTTACCGCCTGTCTTTCGGAGGACGGAGAAAGCATCATGTTCAGACAGTAAGGAAAGGCTTTATTATGCGTATAAATGAATCAGGAGGTTTGGAGCTTGCGGAAAAGCTTTCGGATTATTCGGGAAAGGAGGCTCCGGAAAAGATTAGGACGTTTTTCAGGGCTTCCGGAACGGAAAATGGTCTGGAGCTTGTTTTTGAGAGCCGTTTTGAATCGCTTAGAACGGCTCCCGATGATGCCGAGACGCTCGGCGGCAAGACTTTGAGATTATGGGACATTAGCGATGTTTTTGAAATGTTTGTTTCATGGGGCGAGCTGAAAAAGTACAGGGAATTCCAATTTGCCCCTGACGGAAGATTTCTTGATATTGATATAGATGCTTCCGGAAGCGGCAGGAAGACGGATTTTTCATGGGAATCCGGACTCAGCTATGAGGCGTCTGCGGAAAAAGGAATATGGCATGGAAGGGCTTTAATCCCTTGGAGTGCGTTTCCGTGCGGAAAACCTGCGGAAGGGGACGTATGGCATATAAACTTTTATGGGATTATGAATACCGCATCTGAAACCGCATACCTTGCCTGGTCTCCTGTACATGAAATAAATTTCCATAAGCCCGAATGCTTTGGAGAGATTATCTTCTGAAAAAAAGCTCTTCTGCCATAAAATGGCAGAAGGGCTTTTTTTTCCCTTCTCAGTCGTAATACTCTATAATATCTGAAGGCTGGCAACAAAAGTATCTGCATAGCCTGTCAGATAGTATATTTGCAGATCATATATGTAAGCTGTTTTTATAATATGGGAGCGTAAAACCCACTACCCTTGGGTGGTGGGTAGTTCACAGAAATGAGGTTGAATCGGCATCTATGAATGAGGAGACGAATTTGTTTTTCAGCCTTTCGGAAATTGCCCTGTATTTTGCTGTTACTGCAGGCACATTCCTGCACTTTATATTGAGCTGCATCCTGAATATGCCGTTTATCCTTCCTATTGGGCAGAGTGCCGGCCCCGTCTTTACCTCCCCATCGGCGCATTCGAAGAGCTCGCTGAATTTTTTTGCATATCTGCTGCATAGCTCTGAATCCTGAGACTGAAATACTATTCTGACAAGATGATTATACGGAGGATATCCGAATTCTTTTCTTGCATTGAGCTCGTTCAGGCAGAAAAAATTGAAATTTCCTGAGAGTGATGCTTTTATTGCCGGATGCTCGGGATCGTATGTCTGAATCACGCAGAGAGATTCCTCAAGCCGCCTCCCTGCCCTTCCGCATACCTGCATCAGGAGCTGGTGGGTTTTCTCCGGAGCCCTGAAGTCAGGCATTGCAAATGAGGTGTCTGCAAGAACTACTGCTGAAAGCGAGACGTTTGGAAAATCGAACCCCTTGGCAATCATCTGTGTCCCTATCAGTATGTCCGCTTCCCCGTTCTTGAAGGACCTGTATATGGTCTCTGCGGAATCCCTTTTTGAAACGCTGTCACGATCCATTCTGAGAATTCTTGCTTCAGGAAAAAGAGAATGTATCTCATCTTCAATTCTCTGCGTTCCACCGCCTCCGGGTTTCAGGTTCAGGCTTCTGCATGACGGGCATTCGTCGTCCGGAGTTTTTGAATATCCGCAGTAATGGCACTTCAGCGAAGGCGGACTTTTGTGAAATCTGAGAGCTATGTCACAATTCGGGCAGGTTATTATTTTCCCGCAGTCCTCACAGAACAGGTAGTTAAAAAATCCCCTCCTGTTTATGAATAGTATTGCCTGATGTCCTTCTTTAAGCGCTTTCCCTATTTTTTTAGCAAGAAACGGGCTGATCATGCCTTCTTTGTTCCTGTTCCATGGCATTTTCATGTCAATGACTTTGATTTCCGGAGTATTGCCGGATATTCTCTTAGGCAGCTCTATGAGCCTGTATCCTCCTGAAACCGCCCTCAAGTAGGTTTCAAATGAAGGTGTTGCAGAGCCGAGCAGGAGAAGGCACCCATTGGATGCCGCCCTTTTTACGGCAACATGGCGGGCGTGGTATCTTGGGGAATTCTCCTGCTTGTATGCGTTTTCATGCTCCTCATCTATTATTATGATTCCCAGATCGGATACTGGCGCAAAGATGGCGCTTCTTGCGCCAAGTATTACCCTTGCCTCGCCTCTCATAATCCTGCGCCATTCGCTTCCACGTACGGAATCGCTCAGTCCTGAATGGAGTATTGCGACCTGCTCTCCGAACCTGCTCCTGTATATTCCGGCAAATTGGGCTGTAAGAGAAAGCTCCGGAACAAGGACTATTGCATTTTTGCCCATTGACAGTGCTTTTTCTATTGCTTCCATGTAGACAACAGTCTTTCCGCTTCCCGTCACTCCTAAAAGAAGTGCTCCGGACGCCTTCCCCGACTGCATCAGCTCAGTTATTTCTGACAGGGCTTTTTCCTGATCTGGACTTAATGAGAATGAAGGATCTTTTTCAAGGGGCTCAAAACGTTTTCCGCCTGATTGTTCTGAAAAGGTCTCCTCAAGCCGTATAAGTCCTTTTGATTCGAGGATTCGGAGCTGGGCAAGAGGCATCTGCCCTGTCTTTATAACTTCGCCCTTGCCTGCCTCAAGAATCTCCTCAAAGATCCTTCTCTGACGCAGCGCATTCTTCCCTATAGCTGAAGGATCTCTGCTTATTACCTTGATCAGTATCTCCTTCTTTAAACCTGCTCCCATTTTTACCTTGCCGTCTTCTGTGGAAAAATGTGACGGAAGGGCGGCATTTACAGCTTCAAGAAAAGAGCAGCCGTAATAATCCCTCATCCATATTATTATGTCCTGCATCTCTTTTCGCCATGCGGATTCTTCTGCCAGCGCTCCTGTTATGCTTTTAATTGTTGTTCCGTAAGGAAGCTGGCATGTTTCAGTTATCCTTATGACGAATCCTTCCGCCTCGCCTTTGCCTAACGGAACGGAAACTATAGAGCCGGGGAATATTTTTTCTTTTAATGCGTCTGGTATTTCGTATGTAAATAGCCTGTCCAATGACTTGGATTTTCTGTTTATAAGTATCTCTGCGTACATGTTTGCTGTTGCTAATGTATTGCCGTAATGATATAATTTATAAAAATATGCCGGATTCATGCGTTCAGATCCGGCTGAAAAATAAATAAGGAGGTATTTGCATGATAAAGCATACGGCTTTTGCGCTTGTTATTGCTTCTGCGTTCATGCTTGCTTCATGTCAGTTTTGAAAGCCTGACGGGCAGCAGGCGGACATCCCGGGCAAGATATCTTTTTCAAGCGCGCTTCCCGTTCCTTCAAATAAGGACGAGAAGCTTGCTGTTATTTCATCTCTGCCGTCGGGCAGGGTCTCAAGTGAAGAGAGCTGCAGGGCGGTATCGGTGACGTTCTCAAAATCTATGGTTCCGCTTTCGCCTTCTTCCGAAGAATTTGACGGTTCCTCATATCTTTCGATAGAGCCTGCCGTTAAAGGAAAATTCCGCTGGAAGGGGACAAGTACTCTTGTTTTTATTCCTGACAGCCCGCTGGCTGCAGGCACTCGCTATAAGGCAAGCGTTAAAGCAGGCATAAAATCCGTATATGGTGATGCTCTGGAAAAAGGGCATGAGTGGACTATGGAGATAATGCCTCCGGCAGTAAAGGAGCTTTTTCCCGACAGTGAGCATGCCTTATGCTTCCCTTCTGAAGGCAGGGCTGTTATAAGCTTTAATCAGAAAATAGATCCTGAGAAGGCTAAGGGCTTTGTAAAGCTTTTCAAGACGGACGGAAAGTCTTCCTCCGAGGTTTCTGCTGAAGTAAGAAAAACAGTAAAGGATGATCTGTCCGTATCGGATCTTAAAAGGGCTGATATTGACAAATGCATTACAGTGACTCCCTCATCGCCTCTTGCCAAAGGCGGCGAGTACAGGCTTGACGTATGCAAGGGGTTCCCTGCCGGCGATCTTGAGATGAATGAGACAAGATCGTTTGTACTCCGCTCTGAGAATAATTTTGATTTTCTGCCATTCAGCGGTG
>JAKSUM010000059.1 GCA_024409025.1 bacterium
GTCCTGAACATACTGTCCCATTGAGTGGAGATCTGTGGAATAGTCGAGACTGTCTGGATATATTCCCTTATTCTCCTTGCCTTCGCTCTCCCCATAGAGCTGTTTCCACCATTCGCCGAAATAATGGAGATTGGGATCGAAATCTGCGAGTATCTCTATTTTTTTACCGTTTTTACGGAGCGCGTTTCTTACGGCCGCATACATAAGCGGCATATTATTTTTAGAGCTGACGCATGATGCGTCCTTTTGAGCCGTTTTTGCCCCGTCCAGCATTTGCCTTATGTCAATGCCTGCTGCGGCTATCGGAAGAAGTCCTACTGGAGTCAGCACGCTGAATCTGCCGCCAACATCGTCCGGAACTACGAAGGTTTTCCATCCTTCCTTTTCCGCCAGCTGCCTGAGGGCTCCCTTTTTTGCATCAGTCGTGGCTATTATGCGGTTTTTATATTCTTTTCCTGCAGACTGCTTTACTGCGTCTGCTATGATTCTAAGAGCTGCGGCAGGCTCTGTCGTTGTGCCTGATTTTGATATTACGTTTACGAATGTCTTCCTGCTTCTGATTACCTCAAGCAGCATTGCGAGAGAATCTGATGACATGTCGCAGCCCGCAAAGTATACCGCGGGCTTTTTTATTCCCTGAATCGCAAGCTCATTGGCGTAAGGGCCGTTTATTGCCGATACGGCAGCCTTGGCGCCGAGGTAGGAGCCTCCTATGCCTATTACGATAAGGGCATCGCCTTCGTTTCTTATCTTTTGTGCAGTTTTCTCAATGTCGGATATAAGCGATTCCGGAATATCGCTTGGAAGCGTTATCCAGCCAAGGTAATCCGCTCCTGCCCCTTTCCGTCCGAGGAGTTCCTTTTGGGCTTTTTGGGCTTCCGTTACCGTTTCTTGAAGCTCTCTGTCTGTTATGCAGATTGAGGAATTGGAATAATCGAAGGTTACTCCTGAGGGCTTCCTTATTGATGATTCGGCGAATGCTGCCGATGTAAGCACGCCTAATATTCCTATAAGCGCTATAAGTGTTTTCATGTTTTTTGCCTTCTCCTAAATAAATGCGGCCCATGATTTATGCATGGGCCGCATTGTCAGATTTAAGCCTGATTATTCAGCCTTGCGGCCCTTTTCAGCTTTTTTCTTTGCTATGACTTTTCTTCCTGCAGATTCATCCGGATTTTCTTCTGCCTCATATTCTTCCGCCTGAGGCTCCGGAAGCTCTATTGTAAAGTAGACTGCTCCGAGAGGCGGAAGGCTTGCGGATATTGACCAGTCCCTTTCATGGGCGTTAACATGTTCAGCCCACAGGCCTCCCATATTGCCTATGTTGCTTCCTCCGTATACTGAGGCGTCCGAGTTAAGTATTTCCCTGTAGAAGCCCTCTGCCGGAACTCCTATACGGTATCCGATTCTCGGAACGGGAGTGAAATTGAATGCCGCTATGAGGAGCTTTCTTCCAGAGCTGTCTTTTCTCATGAAGGATATTACGCTGTTCTCGCTGTCCTTGAAGTCAATCCATTCAAATCCTTTCGAGTCAAAATCGACTTCCCAGAGCGGGCGTGATTCCTTATAGACATGCAGAAGATCCTTTGTGAAGCGGTGTATGCTTCTGTGAGGCTCATAGTTGAGAAGATGCCAGTCTATGCTCTTGTCATGGTTCCATTCTGCAGTCTGGCCGAAATCGCTTCCCTGAAACAGCATTTTTTTGCCGGGATGGGCAAACATGTATGCGAAAAGCAGCTTAAGGTTTGCCGCCCTTGTATGTATGTCGCCGGGCATCTTATTTATGAGCGAGCCTTTTCCGTGAACGACCTCGTCATGGGACAGCGGAAGGACGAAATTCTCTGAGAATGCGTACATTATGCTGAATGTAAGCGTGCTCTGGCTGTATTTCCTGTAGAGCGGATCCTGAGCCATATATCTGAGCATGTCGTTCATCCAGCCCATATTCCATTTAAAGCCGAATCCGAGACCGCCTCTGTATGCAGGGGCAGATACCATTGGCCATGCGGTTGATTCCTCTGCCGTCATTATTGTGCCCGGATACAGCTCTTGGGCCGTCGTGTTCAGATCCTTCAGAAAATCTATTGCCTCAAGGTTCTCATGTCCGCCGTATCTGTTTGGTATCCACTGTCCTGGTCCTTTTGAGTAGTCGAGATAGAGCATTGATGCTACTGCGTCTACCCTTATGCCGTCAATATGGTATTTGTCCATCCAGAAAAGCGCATTGGAGATTAGGAAGTTTTTGACCTCGCTTCTTCCGTAGTTGAATATGAGGGTGCCCCAGTCCCTGTGCTCTCCCTGTCTTGGATCTTCATGCTCGTATAGACATGTGCCGTCGAATCTGCTGAGGGCGTATTCGTCCTTCGGGAAGTGTGCGGGAACCCAGTCCATTATTACGGATATGCCGTTCTGATGGCATATGTCGACGAAGTTCATGAATTCGTCCGGCTCGCCGTATCTGCATGTCGGGGCATAATATCCGGTAACCTGATAGCCCCATGAACCTGTGAAAGGATGCTCCGCTATCGGGAGAAGCTCTATATGGGTGTATCCCATATCCTTTACATAGTTGACGAGATTCTTTGCAAGCTCTCCGTAAGGAAGCATTCTGTTCTCGCCGTCAGCCGTGCGCATCCACGATCCGAGATGGACCTCATATATGGACATTGGCTTTTCGCCCGGCTTAGAGTCTTTTCTGGCATCCATCCATTCCGAGTCATTCCATCCGTAGCCGTCAAGGCTGTAGATGTATGATGCCGTATGGGGAGCCGTTTCGGCGCTGAATGCGAACGGATCCATTTTGAGAATGGTCTGGCGCTTTTCCGAAAGTATTTCGTATTTGTACAGCTCGCCTTCCTCAAGATTCGGAACGAAAAGCTCCCATATGCCGGAAGAGCCTCTGCGTCGCATCATGTATTCTCTCGCATCCCATGAGTTGAAGTCGCCTACGACCCCCACTCTTCTTGCCGTCGGCGCCCACACGGCGAAAAGCACTCCCTTTACTCCGTCGCGCTCCTTTATATGGGCGCCAAGAACATCATATGCCTTGTGGAGCTTGCCCGTATTGTACAGATACAGATCCTCTTCCGATATGAAGGGCAGGAATGAGTATTTGTCAGGCTCTGTGACTGACGAGCCGTCATTTTTTGTCTTTTTGAGGTAGTAGGGAAAGATTTCGCTTCTGTCCGTGAATATCTTCTCGAAGAATCCGTCCTTGCAGACTCTCTCCATCTCGTATTCGCTGCCGTCGTTATTGTCGATTACGAATACCTTGTCTGAAGACGGGGAGAAGCATCTTACCGATATAACCTCGTTTCCTGCGAAATCGGCCTTGTGGATTCCGAGAACCGAAAACGGATCGGTATTGTCATTGTAGACTATGCTGTAAATCTGATCGAATGTCGCTGTTGTCGACATGTTTGTCTTCTCCTTTTATTTTGCTGAGGGCTTGCCGAGAAGCCTGAACATGTTTTTCTTGTAGGCCTCGACTCCGGGCTGGTTGAAGGGATTTACGCCGAGCATATAGCCGCTGACTCCGCATGCGTACTCGAACATATAGAATATGTATCCGAGATAGAATTCGTTCATTTCCGGAACAGTGAACTTCATATTGGGTACTCCGCCGTCCCTGTGGGCTTCTGAGGTGCCCTTGAGCGCCGTCCTGTTCACGTATCCGAGCGTCTTGCCCTCGAGATATCCGAGACCGTCGAGATTTTCCGTCCAGTGGGGGATCTCAATTCTGTTGCGGGGCTCTTCAACGTCTATGAACGTCTCCATGAGCATTCTTTCGCCTTCCTGTATGTACTGTCCCATAGAGTGGAGATCCGTTGAGAAGTCGAGGCTGTCGGGATATATTCCCTTTCCTTCCTTTCCTTCGCTCTCACCGTAGAGCTGTTTCCACCATTCGCCACGATAGTGAAGGCCCTGCTCAAAGTTTGCGAGGATCTCCGCCTTTTTGCCTTTTCTGTAGAGGATGTTTCTTACTGCTGCATACATGCAGGCGGTGTTTTCCCTGAGATTGTCATTTGCGGCGTTTTCCTTTGCCGCCTTTGCGCCTTCGATCATCTTCCTTATGCAGAGCCCTGCCGAGGCTATGGGAAGGAGGCCTACAGGCGTAAGGACGCTGAATCTTCCGCCCACGTTGTCCGGAACTATGAAGGTTTTCCAGCCTTCCTTGTCTGCAAGAGTCTTGAGGGCTCCCTTCTTTGCGTCAGTGGTTGCTATTATACGGTTTCTGGCGTCTTCTCCTGCGGCTGCCTTTACAGCGTCACAGAGGATTCTGAGGGATATTGCCGGCTCGGTAGTGGTTCCGGACTTTGATATTACGTTTATGAATACCTTCTTCTCCCTGATGACCTCGAGGAGCGATGCAAGATGATCAGATGACATGTCGCATCCTGAGAAATATATTGCCGGCTTCTTTCCGCCGAGAAGTGCCAGCTCGTTTGCATATGCGCCTCTGAGGGCTGATACGGCAGCCTTAGCTCCGAGGTATGAGCCTCCGATTCCTATGACTATAAGGACGTCCGCTTCGGAGCGTATCTTTTCGGCTGTTTTTTCTATGTCCGCTATGAGCTCTTCAGGCATATCAGGAAGATCGAGCCATCCAAGGAACGTATTTCCTTCTCCTGTTCTCTCTGTAAGAACTTTTCTTGCTGCAGCCGCCTCCGGAAGTATTGCATCTATTTCATTTTCTGAAACAAAGTCAGCCGCCTGGCTGTAATCAAATTCGATGTTTTTCATTCTGACTTCTCCTGTCATTAAATTTTAAATGCTTGCAATGTTGCTAATTTCATTCTTTTGAGCGTTAATTCCTTTTTCGCTGGTTATGCGTTTTTGGTATTTTTGAGCAGGAAGAAGGGAACTAAAGGAAAAATATTCTTATTTTAATTTATTTGACGGAGATTTTTATGAGGTTTTTCAAGGCATTGTCGTTTTTTTTCAAAATGCTTTTTTCCAAGAGCTTTTTTGAGAGCGTTGAAAAGGCGGCCGCAGGCAGGCTCTGCGATCCGGCGGTTGTCTTCAGCATACTCCAGAGGGATGGCAGGTTTGTAGATTTCCTGATGGATGATCTTGCTGATATTCCGGATTCAAGCGTCGGGGCTGTCGCAAGGACTGTCCATGACGGGTGCAGGAAAACCCTTAAAGATTATGCCGTCTTTGAACCCGTGAGAGCTGAGGAAGAGAGAAGCGAGATAACCGTTGAGGAAGGATTTGATCCCAACAGGATAAGGCTTTCGGGAAGCATATCCGGAGAGCCTCCGTTTAAGGGAGTCCTTATACACCACGGATGGGCTCTTAAGGAAGCGAAATTCCCCGTGTCGCTTGCTGGCGGAAACGCCGTTGTGCCAGCAGAGGTCGAGATAGACTGAAAATTGGAGGTTTTTAATGAGTGATTCTCCTTATGTAATAGGCATAGATTTAGGTACTACAAATACTGCGATGGCGTATGCTGAGGCAGGAGCCGAGACGCCGTCCATAAATATATTCAGGGTTCCTCAGGTTACTGCCCCAGGAGAGGTTTCCGAGAGGGACACCCTTCCTTCTTTTATATATATCCCAGGAAAGCATGAGTTGGCTGAAGGCTCTTATGCCCTGCCTTGGAACGAGGATATCCCTTATATAACAGGCGAATTTGCGATGAAGCAGGGAATAAGGGTTCCTGACAGGCTTGTAGCTTCATCAAAATCATGGCTCTGTGCCGGAGAAGCGGACAGGGAAGGTCTTATTCTTCCATGGACTGCGGATCCTAAGAAGGTTTCCAAGATTTCTCCTGTTGAATCCGCGATGAAATGCCTTTCGCATCTATATGACGCATGGAACCATGCTAAGCAGAATGATAAGGGTGCCAATTTCTGTCTTCAGACTACGGTTCTTACTGTTCCTGCTTCGTTTGATGCCGCTGCAAGGGATCTTACGGTCAAGGCAGCCACAGCATCTGGAATGGAGGTAATTCTTCTTGAGGAGCCTCAGGCCGCCCTGTATGCGTGGCTGAATTCCATGGGAGATGAATGGAGAAAGCAGCTTAAGGTAGGGGATACTATTCTTGTATGCGACATAGGAGGCGGAACGACTGACTTCAGCCTTATCGCCGTTTCTGATAATGACGGCAATCTTGAGCTTGAAAGAATTTCCGTAGGCGATCATATACTGCTTGGCGGCGACAATATGGATTTGGCTGCGGCAATGGCTCTTGCCGCAGAGCTCAGGGCTAAGGGCAAGAAGCTTGACGCATGGCAGCTGAATGCCCTCTGCCGCAGCTGCAGCGCCGCAAAGGTAAGGCTTTTGTCCGATGCTTCCGCTGAGGAGGCGGAGCTTGTCATTCCCGGCAGATCAAGCAGCCTTTTCGGAGGCAGCATATCTGTTGTCCTGAAAAAGGAGCTTCTTGAAAAGATAATACTTGACGGATTCTTCCCTGAGGCGTCCGCAGATGCAAAGCCTCAAAGAAAGATGAGATCGGGACTTTCGGAAATGGGACTTCCTTATGAGCAGGATGCTGCAGTTACAAGGCATCTTGCCTCATTCATATCCTCAAACAGGGAGATTATGGAGAAAAAGGGCTATCCTGCTCTTCCCACTAAAATACTTCTTAACGGAGGAGTTTTTAAGTCTTCGGCAATCTGCTCCAAGTTCATATCGGAGATATCCAAGTGGTATCCTGAGGGCGGAGCCCCCAAGATTCTTGAAGGCGCCGATCTCGATCTTGCGGTCGCTAAAGGCGCTGCCGCCTATGCGCTTTCCAGAAGGGGAAAAGGCATTAGAATAAAAGGCGGAACCTCAAGGTCGTATTACATTGGTCTTGAAAGCTCAATGCCTTCCATACCGGGATTTGAGCCTCCGGTCAAGGCCCTCTGTCTTGCAAAGAAGGGCGTTGAGGAAGGTACTGAGATACCGCTTCCTGACAGGGAGTTTTCTCTTGCTGTCGGATATGACGCCGAATTCCGTTTCTTCTCCGCAAACGGAAGACCTGATGACGATACCGGAGACATTATAGAGGACTGGGAGGAATGCGGAATAATGGAGCAGCCATCCCTTAAGACCTCTCTTGATCCGGGAGAGGGCAAAAACGGCGGTATGATTCCAGTAACCCTTGAGACGAGAATAACGGAGATAGGGACCATTGAGCTGTGGTGCAGGGATCGCGAGGGCGTCCTCAGGAAGCTTGAGTTTGACATAAGGCATTCCGGAGAAACTGAAGAATGAGCAGGTACGCAATAGGCATTGATTTCGGTACTACAAATTCATGCTGCGCCTTTATAGATCTGAAGCAGCAGAAGAAAAGTATTGAGTTTTTTAAAATTCCACAGCTTGTTGAGTCCGGTGAAATTGCCGAGAGGACGCTGCTTCCTTCATTTGTCTTTATTCCTGAAAAGCATGAAAAGGAATCGGGCATGATGGCTCTTCCATGGGATGATAAAATCGGATACTGCGTGGGCGA
>JAKSUM010000006.1 GCA_024409025.1 bacterium
TTGATATTAGTCCTGCGGAATTGTTTCCGCAGGACTTTTTGTTTGGAGAAGATTATGGAGATTTCTTTTAAGAAGGCGTCAAAGGATGATTTTGCATCGATAGCGGCTATGGGAAGGTCCGTTTGGATGGAGACGTATCCTCCGATAATAGGAATAGGCCAGACTGAATATATGATTGAAAAATTCCAGTCCGAAGAAGCCATAATCCGTCAGACCGGACATGAAAATTATGAATATTATCTTATAATGGCGGATTCTGAGAGAGCCGGCTATGCTGGCATACAGCCTTATAACGGACTGTATCTGAGCAAGCTTTACATATTGAAGAAATACAGGAGGCTTGGGATTGGCAGGAAGGCTCTCGAATTTCTGAAGGGCATCTGCTCCGAAAGAGGCCTTGGAAGGATATGGCTGACGGTTAACAGGCATAATGCTCAGGCCATTAGGTCGTATTTGTCATGGGGAATGTCTGTTGAAAAGGAAATGGTCTCGGATATCGGTAACGGATTTGTAATGGACGATTTCGTGTTTGAGGTTAAAGCAAAATAAAAAAATCCGCTTCTAAATGAAGCGGATTTTTTATTTTGTTTAAAAGCCCATTTGCGAGCATTCCTGATCGATTGCCTTTATCCTGTCATCCGTAAGAGGGTGATCGCCTATTATCCCGTTAAGAAAGTCTGTTGCGGAATTTGTTTTCTGCAGTGACTTCAGCTTAAGCATGAAGGATATTCCGGCTCTCGGGTTCATGTGCGGCCCGTTGAACATATAATGACAGGCGGTTCTGTCCGCCTCGTCCTCGTCTTTCCTTGAATAGCTTTTTGAGGCTATTGTCGACACCGCGCTTGCCGCCGTCTGGGATGCTCTGCTTGTCTTTCCTTTCCCCAATGCGAGGATGAGGCCTGATACCCCAAGCTTGGTCAGGGTGTTCTTCCTGCTCTGCTTGATGCCATGGCCTCTTGCCGCATGGGCTATTTCATGTGCAAGGACAAATGCAAGCTCCTCATCCGTCAGCAGGGGGAGTATTCCCTTGGTCACATATATTATGCCTCCTGGACAGGATACTGCATTCACGGCATCCGTATTGAGGACATAAAATTCGTAATGAAGATGCGGCCTGTCGGATACGGCAGCAAGGCTGTAGCCGATTGCCCGTATCTTTTTGAGGGCAGGATGCTCCGGAATTATTCCGTACTGGCCTGCAAGCTTTGCCGCCGTCTCCTCACCGAGCTTACGTTCATCCTTTTCCGAAAACGCATATGATGAAGAGAATGACAGGATTAATGCGGCTGCAATAAGCCATGCCGTCAGCAATGTTCTTTTCAATTTGACTTCCTCACCGTTTTCAGTATGTTTTCTGAATACGCCCCGTATTTTTCCTTTAGCTCTGCCGGATACACAAGATGAAGTATGAATACATGCTTTCTGTTTTCTGAAAGGCATATTGACATTTCGTCAGTCACTTTGTCCGAACTTTCCCCTTCCGCGGAGGCACGTATAAGGAATCCCTTCATATTGTTAAGCTGTATATCTTTTTCTTCCTCTTTTCTGTATCCGGGAATAAAGGATGAAATGTCGTTGTATATTATTTCCCTGAGCTTTTTCAGGCTTTCTTCGCTTCCATTTTCTCCCGGAGGGATTTCAAATACCATGAAATCGAGATCTGCATCGTCGTCGGGATTTGAATATCTGCATTCGTCCTTTTTGCTCTCTCCGGTGGTAAAACCGTCCGGAATTTCAAGACTGTATCCTTCCGCGAAGGAATGGATTCTTCCGCCTGTTGTCTTGTCGGGCTGATTTTCCCCGACTGTCCTGACCGTGTCAGGCTCAGAGGGAATGGAGGGAAGGCTTTGGGCATATGCCTGAGAGAATGCAAGAAATACTGTCAGAAGTATGCCTGACAATATTAATGCTGTTTTTTTCATTTCTTGAGACTTCCGGCTATTTTGTTGAATTCAGATGCAAGGCCTTCCTCGTCCTTTTCAAGGCATCCGAATGTAATGCTGTAATAATAGTTACCCATTACAGTGATATATACGAACATGGAGAGAGTCATTCCGTCTTCTTTCGACTTGCCGTATATTACATAAAATGTGCGTCCGTTTATTTTTTCTGTTGAGCTGTAGGATACTTTCATTGTGCCGTCAGCTTCAAGCTCCTTCGAGACTTCCTTGCCAAGATCGGAAAGGGGAAGCTGTTCGCCCGCATCTTCGCCCGTAACATTGATTATGGTAATAGGCTCTTCCCTATTGAAATCAATGCCGCTGTCAGATTTTTCCTGAGTGTATCCTGCAGGTATGTTTATTGAAGCACCGCCGGGAAGCTTTACCGTGCCGGCATATGACGGGGCTGAAATCATGATTGCGCATATTGCGGCGATAATCGCCATAAGTGCTTTTTTTACCGATATGTTCATTATTTAAGTCCTTTCGTTTAAACGCATATTCTCATCATTCTCTTGATTTTGATTGTTTTATTATTCCGCGCTGGAAACTACAGCTTCAAATACCTCTTCGGCATCTTCAAAATCGCTGGCAGGACATGAGCAGGTTATTACATGGCAGAATCCGTTGAGCTTGAATACGTATACGGCAACGGACTGATCATCCTCGTCCTCATCGTCGCTCAGTATGGTCGCATATATGACGAATACTTTCTTTCCGCCTATATTTGTTATCTCATGGGAGTCGACTTCGCAGTCTTCGTCATCCTCATAGATTTCAAGGATGTTCTTGCCGATTTCCTTGAGGCTTTCTCCCTCATCTTCCTCTGAGCCTATGGCAATGCTCCAGCCGTCGTCATTGACGTATGTCAGCGTGTCCTCGTCTTCGTCATCATCATCGTCGTCATCATCGTCGTCATCATCATCTTCGTCGTAGTCGTCATCATCATCGTCATCTTCGTCGTAGTCGTCATCATCGTAGTCGTCATCGTCATCGTCGTCATCATCGTCGTCATCATCGTCGTCATCTTCGTCGTAGTCGTCATCGTCTTCGTATTCGTCTTCAAGCTCGAAGTCCTTGGGGATTTTTATTGTTGTTTCTCCCGGAAGCTCGATTTCAAAAAATTTTGCCATTGTTTTCTCCTTTTTGTTTTTTTAGTGTTTTTATAATTCCGTCACAGAATTGTTTTCCATATGCCGAAGAGTTTTTGAATGCCATGCACAGCATATGAATATGTGATTCTGTAATGATTATGTATGTGAATCCCGAGTCATGTCCATGATGCATTTCAGTTACATATGCGTCATGGTCGCCTAATCGCTCTGTGCCCATATGGCGCGTCTGCCAGAAGGATGATCTGGTTCTCTTGCCTGCCTCTTCAAGCGTTTCCGTTTCTGAAAGCCTTGGAGCTGCCGTATACGATATGGCGCAGGCCCTGCTTTTGTCCATATACATTCCGTTTTCATGAATTGAAAAATCATCAGGAAGGCTTATTTCATATCCTCCTGCAAGCTTTAGCTCATATGCCTCAGACGCTTGGGGACAGGCCATGAATATCAGTAGCGCAGCCGCAATAACAAGCAGTTTCATTTTCCGTAGCCTCTGATAGTTTTACTTTCTTATCTTTATTATTTTTTTTGAAAAATCCTTGTTTTTTATTCAGAGGAATTATATTTTTTTAAGGGGAATTTATAACAGTTAGATTTTTTTTTCTGAGGAATTTTATGATTATAAAAAATGCGTCTCTTGACGGGATTTTATATGATATATATATAAATGACGGAAAATTTTCCGAAATTCTTCCTGCGGGAACGGAAAACGCATTGGACGGCAATATCGGGGAGATTATAGATGCTTCCGGAGCAATTGTCATACCGTCGTTTTTTAATACCCATACCCATGCTGCAATGACCCTGCTCAGGGGATATGCTGATGATATGCCTCTTATTCCGTGGCTTGAAAATAAGATTTGGCCTGCGGAAGCAAAGCTGTCTCCTGAGGATATCTATTGGGGGACAAGACTGGCATGCTGTGAGATGATCAAAAGCGGCACAACCTTTTATAATGATATGTACTGGGCTGTGGAGGCGTCTGCCGAGGCTCTAAGGGACAGCGGCATGAGAGGGGCCCTTAGCGCGACTTTTATTGATTTGGCGGGAAATACTGACGAGCTTATCGGAAAGCTCGGGGAAACCTATGAATGGAGCCGTTCCTTTAATTGCCCTGGTATGCTTTTCACTGTGGCGCCTCATGCCATATATACTGTTTCCGAAAGAATGCTGAGGTTCTCCGCCGATTTTGCGCGTGAGAGAAACCTTCCTATACATACTCATCTTTCCGAAACGAGGAAAGAGTATGACGACTGTCTTAAGAATCATGGGATGAAGCCCGCATTCTATCTGGACAAGCTCGGCCTTCTTACGGAAAAGACGGTTCTTGCCCATTCAGTGTGGCTTGACAGCGACGAGATAGCTCTTATTGCTGACAGGGGGGCAAGCGTGTCACATAATCCGATATCGAATATGAAGCTTGCTGTTGGTAAGGCTTTTGATTTTGCGGCAATGAAGAAATATGGGGTAAATGTCACTATTGGAACAGACGGCTGCTCTTCAAACAATAATCTGAGCATGCCTGAGAGCATGAAATTTGCCTGTCTGCTTCAGAAATTCGCATATTCCGATCCTGAGCTTATGACTGCCGAGGAATGCTTTAAGGCGGCTACTGAGAACGGCGCAAAGGCGTTCGGAATAAATGCCGGAAGGATAGAAAAAGGCGCTGAGGCTGATATGGTTATCGTTAAGAAGGGGCTTCCCGAGCTGCTTCCGGGATTCAGCTGCGCGTCGGATGTCGTCTATTCTGCCGGAAACGATTTTGCCGATACTGTAATATGCTCCGGCAAGGTCATAATGAGGGGCGGAATTCCTGAGGGCATGAAGGAGATTGCGGAGAACGCTTTGAGGATTTCGAAAAAATTCAGAAGCTAAGATACGGAGGTTTTTATGGATGGCACAAAGCGCACTATAATCATAATTCTTTCATGCCTTGTAGTGCTTGCTGCAGCAGCCGCTTTGCTAAAGGCGGCTTCAGAGAGGAATCTGAGTTTCTCAAATCCGGTTATATCTGCTGAAGGCAGGCTTCTTGCTTACCTGTGCTATAAGGAATCAGATTCGGGAGACGGTGCAAATTCCGTCCAGCTTAGGGCTGCGGATTTTGAAAAGCATGAAAAGAAAGAATTTTTTACGCTTGCCCTTAAGCCTAAAGAGGACATGATAATAGACAGCGTGTCATCTGACGAGATAAAATATTCTGTGGCAAACTATGATGCCGGCACTTTTGAGCATTTCTCGTTTTCCATACCCAAAGGTTCTTCCGAATTCTTAAAAAAGACAAAGGGCGAAGAGACTGAGGATAAGATAATCCCGTGCCCTTCAAATCCGAAGATGAAGATAGCCATACGGTATGTTGCTGAGTCTTCATCATCCATTCTTTTCATAAGTGAGTCCGGAGCAGAGATTAAGATAAAGGATGTCCCAGCTTATGAAGGCTATCTTTATGCTCCTGAATGGGCAGGAGAAAATATCGTTTTTCAAGGGCATATGAAGACCGCAAATGTCTTCAGCAACAGAATATGGTTCTACCAGACCGGAACGGGCGTCCTGTCTGAAATTGAAAAGGACTGCAGCTGCTATATAGTGTCGCCATGCGGAAAATATATAGTTCTGCTCATGCCTTCAAGCGTTAATGGGAAAAATATATGGGAGATGGAAATCAAGAGGCTTTCCGATATGGATAAGACCGAATCTGTAGATACCATATGCTATGACAAAGAGGTTTTTCTTTATGAATGGTCGCCTTCCTCATCAGGCTTCATGCTTCAGAGCGGCAACTCGCTGTGCTATTATGATATAGCTTCAATGAAGAGCAGGACGCTGATGGAGGCGGAAAAGGACGGCTGGTGGGGATATCCTCTTTCCATGTATTATGCCTGCTTCAGCCCTGACGGCAAGAAAGCGGCTGTTCTTGCATACAGGGAGATTCAGGGGGGATATTCGGAAAATATGCTTCTTATAGATGTCTCTACTGCCGCCAAAAAGAAAATTTATTCCGGTAGTCTTCCTGAATTCGGCAAAAAGCAGCCATTCAGGCCTGAATTTTACAGGCATGTCGTTTGGAATCCGCTTAACGGAATGATTATTTTTGAAAGCAAGGATGATAAGGATCCCGATCAGAAGAGAATTGTGGTGGTATCGTCAGACGGCCTTAAGAAAAAGATAATAAGCAGCTCGCTTTTCTAATATTATTTTATTTAACGGAGATATTGTTATGAGCGAACAGAATGCCCGCTTTATAAGAATAAGGATAGGAGTCATAATAGTCCGGGATGATAAGATACTCCTGATTGAGCATGTCAAGAATGGCCATTCTTACTGGCTTATTCCCGGCGGCGGCCTTAATTACGGGGAAACTATAGAGGAATGTGCTAAGAGGGAGATGAAGGAGGAGACAAATCTTGACATCTCATTGGACAGATACCTGTTCAGTTCGGAAACAATAGCCCCAGACGGCTCAAGACATATTGTCAATCTCTTTTTCCTTGGCGAGATAAACGGAGATTCCCCTATGTCCGTAGGCGATGAGGAGAGGCTTCGGAGCCTTGCCTTCGTGCCTGTAAGGGATCTTGAGGATATTGAATTCCATCCGCCGATTGCGCACCTTATAAAGCAGCATTTGTCGGCGTTCCTTTCTGATTCCGAGGAGAGGCATTTCGGCAATTTCTGGGAAAGCTATCCTGATTTGAGATAGCATGCGTTTACTGAGGAAATACGCTGTTGCCGTTTATCTTATTGTGTTCCTTGCTGTGGAATCGCTTCTGCCGCCGGCTTTTCAGCCGACTGCCAGAATACTGTCTGCTGCAATATGCTGCTACAGGGCTGTTGTCAGCTCTTCTCTCAGGGAGCGCAATATATATATATGCATATATGAGCCGACATGCAGCGCCTATATGCTTGAAGCTATAAACAGATACGGGACTGTCAAAGGCTCCTTTTTGGGATGCATGAGGCTGCTAAGATGCAACCGGATGCATGAAGGGGGATATGATCCTGTCCCTTGACTTTTTTAGAGGTATGATATGCCGGCTTTTTTACACAGGATTGCATCGTGGATACCCGTTGTTTGCGTGATCGCAGTGATTGCCACAATATTTCTTTATAAGGGCTTTATGAATTCGGATTCCGTAAAGGATGACGGCAAGAAGAAATACATACATGACGTCTCTACTGATGCGGTACTGACAAAGACTGTAATAAGCTCGAAAAAGGACGGCATCAAATACTGGGAGCTGGAGGCGGACATTATCAGGGTTATGCAGGATTCCGACAAGTCCAGGGCCGAGGGTGTCACATGCGTGTTTTACGATAAGGCGGGAGAGAAGTATATTCTTTTTGAATCCCCTTCCGCTGATATTGACATGAAGACTGAAAATGTCGTTTTTACTGAAAAATCAAGAGGATTTATGGTTTCGTCAAGGGATATCCTTGAAGCTGGCAGGCTTGAGTGGGACGGAAATAGGAAAAAGGTTCTTGGCTCAGGAGGGGTAGTCATCTATAGGGATGATTATATTCTCAGGGGGGACGAGATGATTGGAGATCCTGAGACAAAGAATATAGAGCTTATGAAAAATGTTTCCGGAGCTTATCTTTCTGACGGAAAGGGCAAGCCGTTCTTCGGCAAGAAATAGTAGGATTTTGTTTTATGAAATTTGAGATAAAGGATCTTGTAAAGACATACAGGGGCCGAAAGGTGGTAAACGGCGTAAGCCTCGATGTCGAAAAGGGAGAGATTGTAGGCCTTCTTGGCCCAAACGGTGCGGGAAAGACGACCTCCTTCTATATGGCAGTAGGCCTTATCAGGCCTGAAAGAGGCAAAATATATCTTGACGGCAAGGATATTACCAATCAGCCCATGCATGTAAGGGCCAGAAACGGCGTCGGATATCTTGCGCAGGAAAATTCTGTTTTCAGAAAGCTTACTGTTGAAGAGAACATAAAGCTTATATGGCAGATGAGAGGCATGAAGGAGAAGGAGCAGAATTCAAGGCTTCCTGCTCTTCTTGAGGAATTCAGCCTCACAAAAGTTGCCAAACAGCCTGCATTTACGCTTTCCGGCGGAGAACGCAGAAGGGTTGAGATTGCAAGGGCTATTGCAACCGAGCCCCACTTTATACTTCTTGATGAGCCTTTTACTGGAGTCGACCCTATTGCCGTCGCCGAGATTCAGGATATTGTCAGGAAGCTGAAGGACAAGAAGATTGGCATACTGATAACTGACCATAGCGTACGAGAGACCCTTGCCATAACGGAAAGGGCTTATATAATAAGAGAGGGACAAATTCTTGTCTCCGGGACATCGTATGAGGTTGCAAACAATCCTATAGCCATAAAATACTATTTGGGCGAAGGATTCCATGCTAATCCTTTTGCAAGCAGGGAAGATGCGGCTAAAGAAGGGGAGCAGGAATGAAGATACTTGACAGATACATACTCGCCGAAATGATTATGCCGTTTATATACGGTGTTGCCGCATTCAGCATTCTTTTTATGTCTGTAAGCTCAAGTGAGCTTATTTCCAATATCGTATCATTGGGGGCAAAGGGAGGTTTTTCCCTTCTTATCCAGTACATACTTGCCAGTTTGCCTCAGGTATTTGTCTATACCTTTCCGATGG
Organism: bacterium; assembly: GCA_024409025.1. Classification (GTDB taxonomy): domain Bacteria; phylum Vulcanimicrobiota; class CADAWZ01; order CADAWZ01; family CADAWZ01; genus JAKSUM01. The sequence continues at coordinate 8,667 of JAKSUM010000006.1, forward strand.
CCGTGCTTCTTGCAACCCTGATGGCTTTCGGAACGCTTTCCGGCAACAGTGAGATTGTTGCCATGAAGGCAGGGGGGATAAGCTTTGTAAGAATTGGAATGCCCGGAGTGCTGCTGACTCTTGTAATTTCCATCGTAGCCTTTTTTATGAGCGAGCAGATACTTCCTGACGCAAATTATACTGCTACAAACATAGTTATGAAGCAGCTTATAAAAGAGAGTGCCGATGAGAAGCAGAACCTCGTTTTCTCCAATGTGGAGAAGGACGGAACTGAGAGGAGAATATTTGCAAAAAGCCTTGACGAGGAGCAGGGAGTCCTGAGAGGCGTATGCATATTCTATTTTAACAAGCACCACAGGACCCGTGAGGTATATTCGGCTAAAGCCGTTTGGGAGAATAACAAATGGTTCCTTGATTCTCCAAGGACCTACGATTTTGATGAGGAGCAGGGGATAAAGTATGAATCAAAGTCCGAGTCGGGCGTGCTTCCCATCGGAGAAAATCCTACCGACCTCTCAAAAAGGGAAAGAAAATACAGCGAGATGTCAAGGGCTGCCCTTCAGAAGAAGATTGATCTTATGAAGGAAGTCACGAGGACATGCGTGGATCCGGAGATAGTCGCGGAATATTCAAAGCTTTACCATAAGTTTGAGGTCGCCTTGTGCCAGAGGACGTCGCTTCCCTTTTCATGTCTTGTGTTCGGGCTCTTCGGAATACCGCTCGGTCTGAGGCCTCAGAGGACGAATACGTCTATAGGGCTCGGACTCTCACTTGTCTTCATTCTTTTCTACTATGTGCTTATGACGCTCGGAAGATCTCTCGGAATAAACGGTGTTGTGTCTCCCATGCTTGCCGCATGGCTGCCTAACATTGTCTTCGGGGCTATCGGAATATTCCTGTTCATAAGGGCTAGGAGGACATAGCCTGCAGGCAATAAATAATATTGTTTTGCGTCTTTTTCTTTGTAACATTTAGGAAAGGGGGCATTTGCATGAATGTTATAGCTGCTCTCGATCCGGGAAAGGACAAGTGCGGCCTTGCCGCCGTCTCTCATTCAGGGGAGATAATTGCAAGGAAGGTTGTCGCATCATCGGACATAGAGGAGTTTTTTTCCAGATTTTTAAGCGACTTCCGCCCTGATTTGGTTGTTATGGGATCAGGAACCTGCTCTAAATCCATAAAGAAGCGCATTTCCCCGATAGCAGGGGATTTGCCCATACAGATGGTGGATGAGAGCCATTCCACTGAAATTGCCAGGCGTCTTTATTTTGAGGAGCATCCTCCTAAGGGGCTTATGAGGCTTGTTCCCATAGGGCTTCAGATACCTCCGGTGCCGTATGACGATTTTGCGGCAGTCGTGCTTGCCAGAAAATATATTAAGGAATGCGGAATTTTGGAAAAATAGCGGAAAGGGGATTTTTATGAAAAGAACGGTTTTTATTATGGGGCTCGTTCTTGCCCTGTTTCTTGAGATTGCCTTCTGTTCTGCAGCCGATGCGGCATGGATTACAGGCAAGGTCATAGAATCGGTTGCCACGTCAGGCAAGAAGAAGGGCTCTTCGGGCACGAGGGTCGCTTATGCGGTCGTCACCATTGAAGGGACCAATTACCAGACATGTGCTGATTCGACAGGAACCTTCGTGTTCACTCAGGATATTCCTGAGGGAGTCTACACCATCGGCGCATATAAGGACGGCTATTATCTTGACACAAAAAAGATTACTTTGGGACATGAGTGCCTTAATCTGACGTTTGTGCTTACGAGAAAGAGAAACGTCCCTCCTTCAGAGGCATTGTCCGATCCTTCAGGAATGCGTTCCGGAGTCAACGTGTCCGATGCCCTGTATGTGGCTTTCTCTCAGATAGCGGTGCCGGGCTCTCCCGCATCGTCGTCCTCCTCAAAGGGAGCCGCAATGGGCTCAAACATGACTACCATGCAGTATAAGGCTGCGATTGCGGCAGGAGCCGATGTCAGGACTCTCCATGGAATGCCTGCCCCTAAGGATTATTTGAAAAATGACGCTGACGGGGATTATTTTACGCCTGTAAGCATGCAGCCCAATACAATAGCCGTCGTCAATCCGTATTCGCCAAAGGACACAAGCTTTGTTACGATGAATACAAAGCCGTATTGGGTCTGCTTTGACAATACCGGAAGCAAGGTCTTTGTTTCGACCGATACCCAGTATATACATGTTATCGACGTTAATGCCGGCAATAAGGTGATTGGTACTATTCCGACAGGCGGAATCGTCACTGATATAACAAGGGCTCCTGACGGAAATGTTTATGCTGCCGTCTCCGGAACAAGACCCGGAGTTCTTGTGATAAGCCCGCTGTCAAATTCCGCTTCGGCATTTTATCAGGTAAAGCCCGTAAGGACAGGCTCTGACTCACAGCCGAGGGCAATTGCCGTAGGGACTAACTATATTTATCTTGCAATGGGCACGAATAATGCCGGAGAGGTTCTTGCTCTCAATAAGGCGGGCGGCGCCGTTCTTGGAGCCTGCTCGGTCGGACCGTTTCCTGCCGGAATGTGCATAACCCCTAATGGGAAGTATGTCTTTGTCGCAAACAGAAACGGCGGAACCGTATCGGTGCTTGATGCGGCAAGGCTTGCCCTTCTCGGCAGCGCAAGAGTCGGCTCTCAGCCTACAAAGGTCGTGTCAAGTCCTACCGGAGACAGGATTTATGTGACTAATTTCGCATCAAACTATGTTTCAGTGCTTGACGGAAGGACCTGCGCGACGATTGCCACCATTCCTACCGGAAAGGGGCCTATGGGGTTAGGTATAAGCGCTGACGGGACAAAGGTGTTTGTTTCCAATAACGGGGAAAACAATATAAGCATTATAAATGCTGAGGCTAACTCCGTTATTCAGACGACCACCGCCTCTACCACAAGCAAGCCCTTCGGACTTGCCGTAAGACCTGGAGGAATGAGGTAGTTCAGCAGGATTTCAAAAAGCTTTTATTGAAGATAAGAAGACTGTCTTTCTGACTGTTAGGAAAGGCGGTCTTTTTTGCTTAATTATAGAGCAGGCTGTTTAAATTCCGCTGTTTTGATTTTTTTTTGGATAGAGAACGCCGGCCGGGACATCAGCTGTAATCCAAGAACCCCTAAGTCCTGTTGGAGCTTAAGGCAAGGTTTTTCCATGGCCTGTAATCCCGCCTGTTTCAGTGGCGGGATAATGCCAAATCCTTGAAAGGAAGCAGGGCGCTGTCTGCAAGCGCCTGTATGACATTATGAATATTGTTAATTGGTTTCTTAAAATTATTGACGGCAATGAGAGGGAAATTGCCAAGATGAGAAAGCGTGTCGAGAAGATAAACGCGCTTGAGGAAAGTCTTAAAACTAAGAATGACGAGTATTTTAAAGAAAGGGCCTCCGAAATCAGAGGTCTTATAAACGGCAGTGATAATGTCGAGCCTTATCTTGATGAGGTTTTTGCGCTGACAAGGGAAGCCTCGAGAAGGACGATCGGTCTTAGGCATTTTGATGTCCAGATGATTGGCGGAATTGTCCTTACGCAGGGCAGGATTGCAGAGATGAGAACCGGAGAGGGAAAGACGCTTGTCGCAACCCTTCCTGTCTCTCTTAATGCCCTTACAGGCAGGGGAGTCCATGTGGTTACTGTCAATGATTATCTCGCAAAGCGTGACTGCGCATGGATGGGTTCCGTTTACAACTTCCTCGGTCTTTCGGTTGCCTGCATACAGCATGCTGCGGCATTTATTTTTGATCCGGATTATGAAGTGAATGATCCTGCCCTTAACCATCTCCGCCCCGTTCCGAGAAAAGAAGCCTATGCTGCCGATATTACTTACGGTACGAATAATGAGTTCGGATTCGACTATCTCCGCGACAATATGGTTACGGAGCTTGAAGAGAGAGTCCAGAGGGAGAGATTCTATGCGATCGTTGATGAGGCAAGGACTCCTCTGATTATTTCAGGAAGAGGATCGGAAAGCACTGATCTTTATGTGAAGTTCTTCCGTCTTGCGGAGAAGCTTGTAAAGGATGTGGATTATACGGTTGATGAAAAGGCAAACTCTGTGCCTCTTACTGAGGACGGCGTAGCCAAGGTTGAATCGGAGCTTCATATAGAGAATCTTTATGACAATGAGAACATGGAGCTCTCGCACCATGTCAATCAGGCTCTCAGGGCAAAGGAGCTTTATAAGAAGGATGACGAGTATGTCGTAAAGGACGGCGAGGTTGTCATTGTCGATGAGAATACGGGAAGACTCATGTACGGCAGAAGATATTCTGACGGGCTTCATCAGGCTATTGAGGCAAAGGAGGGGATGAAGGTCAGATCCGAGGATCAGACCCTTGCATCCATTACCTTCCAGAATTTCTTCAGGCTCTACAAGAAGCTTGGCGGCATGACCGGAACTGCCCTTACCGAGGACAGGGAATTCAGGGAGATTTATAACCTTGACGTTGTTGTAATTCCGACAAACCGTCCTCAGCTTAGAAAGGACCTTCCTGACGCAATTTATAAAAATGAAAAGGGAAAATTTAAAGCCGTAATCGATCTTATAAAAGAGCTTCATGAAAAAGGCCAGCCGGTACTTGTCGGAACAAGGTCGATTGAAAAATCCGAGCTTCTTGGCGGCATGCTTAAGAAACAGGGCATACCATGTCAGATTCTTAATGCAAAGTATCACGAGAAGGAAGCCAATATCATATCTCAGGCCGGAAGAAAGGGCGCTGTAACAATAGCCACAAACATGGCAGGCCGCGGCGTTGACATTCTTCTGGGCGGCAATCCTCCCCAAAGCGAGAATGCCCAGCAGGAGATTAAGGATCTTGGCGGACTCTTTATCATAGGTACCGAGCGCCATGAATCAAGAAGAATTGACAACCAGCTCAGAGGAAGAAGCGGACGACAGGGGGATCCAGGCTGTTCAAAATTCTTCGTATCTCTTGAAGACGAGCTTATGAGGCTCTTCGGTTCTGACAGGATTGCCGCGCTTATGGACACTCTGCAGATAGAGGATGATGATGCAATCGAGCATGGCTTCATAACAAAGGCTATTGAGAATGCCCAGAAAAAGGTCGAGAGGAGGAATTTCGACATAAGAAAATCCGTTCTCGATTATGACAATGTCATGAACAAGCAGAGAAAGGTCATTTATGAAGACCGTGACAGGATTCTTTATGGAGAAAACCTTAAGGAGACTGTCGTTGACATGTTTGACAAGATTGCTGAGAATATAGTTGATGCCAATGCCTCTGCCGAGACAAAGCATGACGCATGGGATTATGAAGGCCTTATGAGGGACTTCAATGACAGGTTCCCTTCAAAATCCCCTGTTTCTGAGGAGGATCTTAAGGAATATACGTCCATATCCGATCTTAAAAGGTTTGTTCAGGAAAAGGCAATGGCCCTCTACAATGCTAAAGAGGAGGAGCTTGGCGAAGGTCTGATGAAGGAGCTTGTAAGATTCGCCCTTCTCAGAGTTCTTGATGACAAGTGGATAGATCACCTCTATTCAATGGACATTCTCCGTGAAGGAATAGGCTTGAGGGGATACGGCCAGAAGGATCCCAGAATCGAGTACAACAACGAGGCTTATGACGCATTCATTCTGCTTCAGGAAAGCATAATGGAGGATACCATCAGATTCCTTCTCCGTGTAAGGATTCAGGAGCCTCCGAAACAGAAGCAGAGCTCTTACAGGAGAACTGACGAGCAGTCAAATATTCCTGTAAGAAGGGATCCTGCAAGAGTCGGAAGGAATGACCTCTGCCCTTGCGGCAGCGGCAAAAAATACAAAAAATGCTGCGGGAGTAAATAAATGCCAGAAGAACGCGAGCTTAACATAATAAAAGAGAGAATCGGCAAGATAAAGGAGTATCTTTGACTCGGCTAAAGCTTCTGAAGAGCTTGCCCTGATAGAGGAGAAGCTGAGTGCTCCAGGTGTTTGGGATGATCCTGCGGCTGCAAGGCCATTACTTGAGAGCCAGACCAGGTTCCGCGGAGTAATCGACACATGCAGAAGCCTTGACTCCATGTATGACGATCTTATGCTTTACTGCGAGATGGCATCTGAGGATCCGTCTGCGGAGGCTGAAGCGGAGTCGGCATTCAGGGAGCTTTCCGAAAAGCTGGATTCTGTCGAGACTGAGGCGTTGCTTTCAGGCCCCTATGATTCCGGAAACGCTATATTTTCAATTCATTCAGGGACTGGGGGCACTGATGCTCAGGATTGGGCGGAAATGCTTTTAAGGATGTGTCTGCGCTGGTGTGACAGAAAGGGCTTCAAGTATGAGCTTGCCGATATGTCATACGGCGAGGAAGCGGGAATAAAGTCCGCTACGTATATAGTAACCGGAGTGAATGCCTATGGTCTTATGAAGGGGGAAAATGGAGTTCACAGGCTTGTCAGGCTTTCTCCTTTTGATGCCGCTCACAGAAGGCATACGTCTTTTTCTCAGGTCGAGGTTATTCCTGAGAGGGAGGATTCCGGCGATATAGACATAAATCCTAAGGATTTGAGGATTGAAACCTACAGGTCTTCCGGAGCAGGCGGACAGCATGTCAATAAGACTGATTCCGCCGTAAGAATAATCCATGTTCCT
>JAKSUM010000060.1 GCA_024409025.1 bacterium
TTAGGCGTGTTTGTCTCATCGCTTTTATTGTGCTTCCTGTCGTCCTTTATTCCATTTGCTTTTATTCCTATTTGTCTGATGGCGTTGGCGGCATTTTTTGCCCTGTCTCTTAGGACTTCGGATGATTGTGAAAAAAACGAAAGGCTACTTTTTTCTTCATCTTTTGCCCTTTTCTCCATTCTGTATTTTGCAGCCATGATGCTTTCATACGTATTCTGTTTTGAGGAGGTTGAGGGGCCAAGGCTTGCCTCATTTGAAAGGTATATGTCCTCATGGCCTGCAGCAATGTTCTATGCCTTTTTCATGATTTCAGCTGGAGCGGGAACCTTAATGGGAAGAGGCGTTAAATATATGGGAATGTTTGCCGCCCTGTCGCTTTTTATTATATCATTTTTCGGAACATTGTCCTTCAGGCTTCCCGTATCCTATTCATCCATGACGGACACATACAGGGCTGATGCCGATTCCATTATGAAAAAGACTCCTGAGAATTCCTCTGTTTTCTTTGTTGCTCAGGATGGCGGTCTTTCTCTTTTTTCAATATCATATCTGGCATCACCGAGGAGATTTAATTTTGACATATTCGATATAGGGGCGGATGATCCTGAATGCGCGATGTTTAATTCCGATATTGCTCCGGATGATTTAGCTAAAAAGCTGAGGGACGAGCATTATGATTTTGTGTATGTCAGGAAGGCGGATTCGTCCTTTATAGGAAGGTATGGCATGCTTTTTGATGTTCCGCCCGAATCAGGCTCTTTATACAGGGTATGTGTGGAGTCCGGACGGACGGAGCTGAAAAAAAATTAAAGGTTTTTTAATAATATCCTTATTGTTTTATATTGTGGCATTGTGATATAATGGTTAAAATGATTTAAGTTTGTACTGGAGGATTTATTTATGCAGTCTGTAAAATCAACTTCAGCAGCGGCTCCTTCGCTTCCTGCAGCGAGCATGGCTCCCAAGATGCCTTCGGCGCCCAAAATGCCTCAGGCTGCCGGAAGGCCTGGAATGCCTCTCGGATTCCAGCAGGGAATGATGCAGAATGGCACTGTTGCGCGTCCTTCTGTCATGCCTTTTAATAACAGGCCCGGACAGATGCCTCAGACAGGCAGGACGCCTGCTCAGACACAGCAGGCTCAGCAGCCGCAGTCTCCTTTTGTCACTAACAAGGGTATGCAGCAGCTTGCTAAAATGAATGCCCAGTATACCACGTCATCTGTTTCCCTCTATGAAAATTCATCAGCGGCTTCTACGAGAAAAGCTCCTGAATACCCAGAAGCGGCATTCGAGAGGCTTAACAATATGATGCAGAATAACAAACAGACGAGAAATGAGGCTTCTCAGAGGCTTAACCGCCAGCTTTCGGACATGAAAGAGCAGTTCTTTGAGAATTACAGCTATAAGACTGAAAAGGGCGAGGATGGCAAGCCGAGAGTCAAGACGGACGAGCAGGGCAGACCCCAGCTTCAGAATGGCAAGGAGACTTTTGAACAGAGGGTTGCGCGCCAGCAGTTTGAAGCTTCAACTCAGAAGTCAAGCTCCCAGTATTTTGCGAATGTCAAGGAAAACTTCCTTGCCAATGAAAAGCAGCAGGTTATGCAGTTCCTTCAGAACCATAGGAACGAGCTTGCAAATCCTGCAGTCCAGCAGGAGCTCCAGCAGATGCTCACTGAGAGCGAGAAAAAGGCTCTTAAGCTTAAAAGGGATATAGATGCCCAGATGCTTGAGATGGATCTGCCTACTGAGGACATGAGAAAGCATGCAAGGACTGAGAAGAAGAAGCTGGACAAGATGGAAGATGACCATAAGCAGATGGAGGATTCTTCCGCCGAGGCTCATGAGCTTATCATGTATCAGGAAGAGATGAACGTCTATGCTATGGAAGAGAAGAAGAAGCTTCAGTTTGCCGAGAAGGACGAATCCTTCCTGCAGAATCCCAATGAGTTCCTTAAACCCCATGAGGCAAAGCTCTCGGATCTGCTTCCTCCTTATCTTGTGACATCTCTCTACAATATGGGAATCTATGCGATAGAGTAATCGCCTATTGACTTTAATTTAAAAGCCTGAAGATTTTTATCTTCAGGCTTTTTCTTTATAATGTAATAGATTATTCAAAGCACAAAGCCTTTTGCGTCAGATCCCTCCGGTTTTTCGTCCTTCCGATGCGTTGCTATCGTACGAAAAACCACCTCCCTTTGTAAAAGGGAGGCAAAGCATTTTGAAATTTAAATGATAAAGGCTTTGTGAAAGGCTTTCCCACGCCGACTTAGTGGGAAGCCTCCGCAGGGGAGAGGACAAGTAAGAAAGCCTGCAATCTAATAAGCATGCACATAAAAAAGAAAGAGGCAAAGTGCCACTTGAACGCATCTTCTGCCTCAAAAAAATAAAACGGAAGGAATTCATCCTTCCGTTCTCTTATATTTAATTACTATTGGACTGGTTGATGTAGTTCATCTGAAGGTTCTGCTTTAACGCTTCCATCTCGAGAAGTTCTCTCTGATTTGAATGGGGCTTCATAAGATCGCAAAGGCTTGAAACGCAGTCAATTGCGAGCTTTGCCTGAACGAGATCCTTCTCAATTTTCTGGGTGAAGGGATTCTGCTGCATTCCGAGACATATCCATGCCTGCTGTCCGAGGTTTGCTATTATGCTTCTTACTAATGCATATGTGTCCTTTGGAATGAGATCGTCAAAATTTATATTCTGATCCTTCATCGCCTTTAGGGCGTCCATTGCCTGCTTTATCATATCTGCCATTTTTTATTTACCCTGTTTTTTATAGAATCTGTCTGAAAAGCTGTCCGTGTCGCTGTCCGTCTGTTGATATGAGGAATATGCCGAGAAGCCTGAATATCCTGAATCAAGGGTATCATCGGAAAAATCCGAGTTTTCTTCCTTATTGCCGAAGCCTGTAGCTATTACGGTAACGCTGACTTTATCCTGATATCTTTCGTCTATGACTACGCCGAATATGATCTTTGCGTCTTTAGCGACTGCTTTTGATATATAATTGGCTGCTTCATTGACTTCGTTAAGTGTCATTGAAGGAGAACCGGTTATGCAGAAGAGGACTCCCTTTGCCCCATCTATTCTTGCATTCTGGAGAGGATTGTTTATTGCATCCGTGGCGGCGCTGACTGCCTTCTGATCTCCGCTGGAAATTCCGATTCCCATAAGGGCAGAGCCGCTGTCCTTCATTATCGTGTTGATATCGGCAAAATCGACATTTACAAGACCGGGCTTCATCATGATATCTGTTATTCCATGAACGCCTTCCTTGAGGATTTTGTCTGCCATTTTGAATGCTTCTGTAAGAGGGGTCTTCTTCTCCACAATGTTAAGAAGGTTGTCATTGGGGATTGTTATAAGTGTGTCAACTTTTCCCGAAAGCTCGGCTATTCCCCTTTCGGCAACGCTTCTTCTCAATTCTCCCTCAAAAGTGAAAGGAGTTGTAACGACTGCTATTGTCAAGGCTCCGAGGCTTTTTGCCATCTCAGCAACAACAGGGGCGGCTCCTGTGCCTGTTCCTCCGCCCATTCCTGCCGTTATGAAAACAAGATCTGCTCCGGCTATGGCTTCCTGTACTTCGCTCTTATTCTCCTCTATTGCCTTAAATCCGATTTCGGCATTGCCTCCGGCTCCCATTCCCTTTGTTATGGTCTGCCCTATGAGTATTTTTTTTGAGGGATTGTCATAAAGGAACAGCGCCTGAGGATCTGTATTGATGCTTATATATTCAACACCCCTTAGGCTTTCGGCAATCATACGGTTTACGGCGCTGCATCCAGCTCCTCCTATGCCGACTACTTTTATTCCTGTTAATTTGCTTTCAGTGCCGGGTGTCTCCTGAGGCATCTGCTTTGGCGCCTGTCTGACAGCCTGTGAAAACTTGTCAAGCGCTGACGGAACTCCTTTTTGTGTATTCAAAATTAAACCTCCGCAAATTTTCTTTGTCAGAACATTTCTTCAAGAAAATTCATTATTTTTTCGTATAGTGACTTAAATTTTGTCTTTGTATCCGGTTTTGCCGGCGTTTCTTTCTTTTTTTCTATTTTTTCGGTTTCTGCTTTCAGCACTGAATAGGCTATGGCATATTCTGATGTTTCCCATCGTTCAGGCAGCTTCTTGGAATCTCTTTCCCTGCATATCTTAATTTCTTTTTTAAATGCCTTGCGAAGGAATTTGTCTATGCCGGGAATCATTGACATTCCGCCTGTAATCATAATAAGGCCTATCTGTCCGTTTGCGATTGCAAATGATGCCTGTACTGACTTGCTGAGCTGCCTGTATATTTTATCGGCAATTGCAAGGGTGAAATCGGATTTTTTTATCTGTATGAACGTGTCATTTGATGCTATGGATTTGGCGTTTATTGTCTTGTCATTACTGTATCCGATAGCGTCTTCCTGTTCAAGCTCCTCTTCGTTTATGTCAAAAACGGATTCAAGAAGACCTTCGTTTACAAGAAGGTTTTCAGCGTCATTCGGATGTATTCCGAATCTGTTTACGATTTCTTTTTTAAGATCTTGGAATCCAAGCTTTATTGCGGTGCAGTACTTGATTTTTCCGTTGACGGTTATTGCTATGTTTGTTATTGAATGCCCCAAATCAAGATAAAGGACTCCTATGTCGTGTAAGTCATCCTTTAGGATTTCCTTCTGTATGCAGTTTGCGGCATACCATGTGCTTAGAAGTATGCCGTTAGGCTCCTCAAGTTCTATTCCTATTTCCTCAATGGTCTTGGATATGTTTTCTATCTTTGCAGTGCTTGCCTGAACGACCATTGCGTAGAATTCCAGCCTGCTTCCTGAGAGACCTACCGGTGATAATGTTTCTTCTGAGCCGTCTACAGTATAATACAGCGGAATTGTCTGTATTGTCCTGACTTCCTTTGCGTTTGCTAAAATTGAAACGGCGTCATTTGCCTTGCGTTTGTCATTCTCGGTTATTGTGTTGTCCTGAATGGTTGCAGAGCCTATGTGTATTGACTTTTTTATGTTTATGCCGTCTACGGCTATATATGCTTTCCTGACCTCTGCTCCGGCTTCCTGTTCCGCTTCCTTTATAGCCTGCTTTATTGACGCAGATGCTTCCTGTATATCTGTTATCTCTCCGTTCGATATGCCTTTTGACTGGACTCTGCTTACGCCGAGCGTCGTGAGTTCAGGCTTCGCTGAGGAGTCTGAGTATTCGGCGACGACGCATCTTATATATTTCGAGCCCAGATCTATCGCTGCTACTATTCTTCCCTTGGCCATGAGACCTCCTGCTTGCCTTTCTGATTGTCTATTCCTTTGTTTCTGCTTCTGTCTTTGCTGATGATTTGTTTTCCTGCTTCTTGTTGCTTTCGTGAGCGGCATTCATATTTTTTTTCATAATATCATGCCTGATTGATCCGAAATTGTTGAATATTCTGACGCCGAATGTCACGATTGCTGCCATATAGAGATCTACTCCGACCCTGTCCCCGAGCCATGTTATCAGAGCCGCAAGCAGCGTATTCATTATGAAGCCTGATACGAATACGGACAGATCAAAATTGTCTTCTATGCCGCCCTTGATTCCTCCTATGACGGAATCGAGACCTGCAAGGAATGCAACTGATATGTAAGTAGAACAGCTTATTGGCGGTATCATGGATGACGGCAGTGCAAGAGCCGTTATAATTCCTACAATGAGCCCTAAAACGATCCACATCTTATTTTTTAGCCTCCGCAGGCTTCTTGGTTTCAGGAGATTTGTCCGCCTTGTCCTGTTTTGCGTGGCGGAGTATCATGCTCCCTTTAAATGCCGGAATTTTTACGGAGTCCTTCCTTGCTATTGTGATTCTTACTCCCTTTGAGGTTGACGGCGACATATAGTCTATGAATCCGCCTGTCATTTTTAGGGCGCCTTCTATTTCTTCAGCAGGACCTATTGCATTTACTTCATAGGGCGGTCCTATTCTCGCTGTATTTATGAGTATTGTCGGCCCTACGCATCGTATCGGCGTGTTTATGACTATTCTCTGGGAGTTCACTGATATCGCTTCGGCTCCTGATGCCCACAGCTCGTTTACAAGCGTGGCTATGTCGACGTCATGAATCCTGAAAAAGAATTCGTCTTCATTTGGCGCCGGTCTTTTTGATGAATCCTTTAGTATTACGGTAACTCCCGGACCGGCTACGTCCGTATATCCCGCTTCGGTCCTTAATGTGTCAAGCTGGTGCTTCATTGCCTCCAGCATGTCGGTTCCGCTGTCTCCTGCCGCAGCCTCATATCCTCTGATTGCCTTTTTCTGCTCTTCTATTGTTACTTCAAGCTTTTGCTTCTGCTGTTCCAGATCATGCACCATTTTTATCATGTCGTTTCTGTTGCTTGACATCATGGGAAAATCTGCTTGTGCCTGCTGCTTGAACATCATTGTTACCGCTATACCGAGAAGCATGCAGGTGATTGCTATCGGAATCTGCCAGCTTCCTCTGCCGCTATTCTTGCTCATTTGAATCAGCGCCTCCGTCTGCCGGCTGTGAATCAGCCTTTTGCCCGTCTTCTTTTTTAGGGTTCTCGGCATCATTGCTTTTTTGTTTCTGAGAAGATGTCTTAAGACCTAAAAAAGAATTTTTGTATCTCAGATCAATATATTCTATTCTGCAGTAATCTTCTTTTTTCAGCTGGACCATCATTGCCTTGAATGTCTTTATTCTGTCTTTTGAATCTTCCAAATCAGGGCATTTGCCAAGCATTACCTCGAAGTCTCCGCCAGGTTCGCAGATGTACTCGAATGAAACGGCTCCTATGGAATCTATTCTGTAACGCTTTATGTTTTTCCGTTCGCTGTCTCCGAGAAGCCCGTTTATTTCAAGCGCCTTGTCTATGATGGATTTGTCAGCCTTTGAATTTGCCGTTATTTTGCCTTTTAGGAGTATTTTAGGAAACTGCTTTTCTTCACCTTTTGAGAATTTTGCGAGAATGCATCCGTCCTTATCGCATCCGTACCATTGGGAACTGTCCGATTCGGATGCTACCGCCGCTGCAAGAGTCCTCTCTTTTACGTCGAGAACCATCTTGTTCGGATATTCCTTTTTTATCTTGGAATCCTCCACCCATGAGATTCCAGAGAGTTTTTCCTTTATTGCCTTGGCGTTTACGAAAAGTATATGCTTGTTTTTCCAGTAAGGGGAGCTTTTCTCGGCTATATCCTTCCCGTTAAGCCTTGAAAGCCCTTTTATTTCCATAGAGCTCAGATGAAAGGAATCTGAAGAAAAGAATATGCACTGGGAAAATATTATCATTATAATGATAAGGATTTTCTTTGCCTCTTCTCCACGCTCTTTTCCTGGTGCGAGTGCGTGCGCAGGAAGGTCTGGTTGAGCGGGTTCCCCCAGTGCACGTGCGCATTCTACGTTGGCGGAAGGAGGAGCGGCACGCTCTGCGCTTAGAA